>CAUPHX010000057.1:0-11851 GCA_963511125.1 uncultured Deefgea sp.
GCATTTTTACGTCCTTTAAAATAATTCACAAATTAAAAAAGCCGCTCAACAGCTTGAGCGGCTTTTTATTGGGTGAGCAGAAATTACTTTTGCTTGATTGGGTTGTCTTTGTTCAGCATCAGTTGTTGAACTTTGAGTACGCTCAGTGCTTGTTGCAGTTGGTAATCCGATTTGGATACCAATTCACGTGGATTTTCATCTGCATCCGTTTCGCTGGCATACACCTTAGCTGGTTTTTTAATTTCAACTTTGGCCGGTGTTGGTGCTGGTGTAGCGCTTACTTTTCCTGCATTTTTGTCATTAGGGTTATCTAAATGTTTACCCAAGTCGGCTTCACGCATGCGGAAAGGACTTTCTTCTTTACCACTGAGTGTTGCGTCTTCAACGATAATGTCAGGGGTAATGCCCTTGGCCTGAATTGATCTGCCGGCTGGAGTGAAATACCTAGCAGTCGTTAGTTTGAGTGCGCTCTTTTCATCGATAGGGAGGATCGTTTGAACTGATCCTTTACCGAAGGTTTGCGTACCCACAACGAGTGCGCGTTTATGGTCTTGCAATGCGCCAGCTACAATTTCAGAGGCTGATGCCGAGCCACTATTGACTAGAACCACTAAAGGTACGGTTTTGACTTCAGGTGGCAGATTCTTGAAGAAGTCTTTTTTGCTATCACGCTGATAGTACTGTGGATTTGCAGTGAGTTTAATTTTTGAATCTGCAACGCGGCCTTCGGTGTAAACCACTAAAGTGTCTTTGGGTAAGAAGGCGGCAGAAACACCCACGGCGCCATCCAGCAAGCCACCTGGATCATTACGCAAATCGAGCACGATACCTTTGAGTGGCGCTTTGTTTTCTTTGTACAGCGTTTCGATGGCTTCGCCGAGTTTTTCGGACGTGTGCTCTTGGAATTGAGTGACACGGATGTAGCCGTAATTAGGCTCTGCCAGTTTGAACTTAACCGACTGAACTTTAATAATTGCACGTTTAAGGGTGACGACAATTGGCTTGCCTTCGCCTTTGCGAAGTAAGGTCAGGGTAACTGCTTCGCCGACTTTACCGCGCATTTTTGAAACCGCTTCATTAAGCGATAAACCTTGAACTTGTACATCGCCAATTTTAACGATGAAGTCACCGGCTTTGACGCCTGCGCGATAGGCTGGGGTATCTTCAATTGGCGACACCACGCGAACGAGGCCATCTTCCATATTGACTTCGATACCCAGCCCGCCAAACTCACCTTGGGTGTTTACTTTGAGTTCTTTAAATGCTTCTTCGTCTAGATAGCTGGAGTGTGGATCTAAGCCTGAAACCATGCCTTTGATGGCTTCGTTGATGAGTTTCTTATCATCCACCGGCTCAACGTAACTTTGTTTGATGACGCCAAATACCGTTGAGAAAGCACGTAGCTCATCAATGGGAAGTGGATTGCTGACGACTTCTTTATTGGCGGTCGCATTAAACGACAAACTAATGGCGACACCAAGCCCAGCGCCGGCAGCGAGTAGGCTGACTTTTTTCCAGCGGCTGTAGGGTTTATTCGACATTCGTATATTCCTATTGGCTATCTAGTTAAGGCTCAATGTGAACCCAGTGGTTATGTAGGCAAATATTTTTATTGCAAGGCACTTCAGCGATGCATCACTGATTGCGGATATTTTTTATCTAACCCAAGCCGCCGGATCAAGCGGACGGCTGTTTTGGCGTACTTCAAAGTATACGCCGGAATCTGCCATTCCGCCGCTATTACCCGCGCTTGCAATGGCGTCTCCCGCTTTGACTGAATCGCCAACGCGTTTCAGGAGGCTTTCATTGGCACCATACAGGCTCATGTAACCATTGCCGTGATCAATAATCATCAGGTTACCAAAGCCACGCAGCCAGTCAGCAAAGACGACTCGTCCAGATGCAACCGCATGCACTGATTCACCGGTATTGGTGCGGATAAATAAACCTTTCCAAGTGCCACCTTCGCCGCGTGCAGCACCGAAGCGTCCAATAATTTCACCTTTGGCAGGGAGGCGCATTTTACCCTTGAGCGCGGCAAAATTAACACCGGCTTGACTCGCATCTGGAACGGCATTATTTACTTCGCCTTGGATCGGCTCTGCTTTGGGTTCGGGCACCGCAGTGGGGACTGGTTTGCCAGCGGTTTTTGCTGCTTGTTCTAGTTTGGCTTGGCGGGCGGCAGCGTCAGCCTTGGCTTTTGCTTGGGCTGCGGCGCGTTTGGCGGCTTCTTGTTTTTGTTTGGCAGCGGCCTTAGCCCGAGCCGCTTCTTGTTGCTTGATGATGGCATTGAGGCGGTCAATCAGTTGAGTAACGCGCTTTTCGTCAGCGGCTAGCTTTTGTATTTGATTACGCTGGCTGTTAATCGTTTGCGACAGTTGGCTGACCAGTTCTTCTTTCTCTTGCTGCTGCGAAACGAGTTCTTGGCGTTGCCGTTGTTTGTTGCGGGCAATGTCTTGCAGTTCTTCGTTCTTTTCTTGAATCGCATCTGCCAGTATGTTCAGTTCGCTTAACTGGCTTTCTAATTTTTTGGCTAGCGCTTGCTGAGATTGGGCAATATAGCGGTAATAACTGAGGTCGCGGCTTGCTTGTTCCGGATCTTTTAGGTTGAGCAGCAAGCGCCAAGCTTCGGTGTTGCCCGATTTATAACGACTTTTTAGCAATTCACTGAGTTGCTTTTGGCTCGTCTGAATATTCTTGCGTGTATTGCTGATGTCTTGATTTAGGCGAGCCAATTCGGCGGTGGTCAGCTGGCGCTCGCTGGCTAGTTCATTGAGAACTCGATTGGCTTCAGAAATCGAACTTTCGGCGTTTTTGAGTGAGTCAGCCGCTTCGGAGCGATTGGATTCGTTTGCGACTAAGTCTTTTTGTAATTTCTTGATTTGTCCGCGTAGCTCTAGCAATTCGGCCTGCTTGGCTTCGGGGACGCTGGCCGAATTATTTTTCGGTGCAGCAAAAGCAGTGCTCAAAGCACAGCTTGCAATAATAAGGAGCAGTCGTTGCAGCACTAATCGACTCGAATAAATAATCATAAGAAACGCTACTGTACGCGATTCACTGTAACGACTAAACCCTTAGCTTGATTTGCAGGCTAATTGAGTAACAATCAGCCTGCATTTGGTACTTTTTTACAAAAATTTGATGAGTGATTGGCCAGTCATTTCAGCAGGTTGCGGCACGCCCATCATTGCGAGTAATGATGGTGCGATATCTTGCAGTGCGCCTCCCGCGGATAAGCGTGCGTCACGGCCGATGGAGCAGAATGGCACTAAATCCGTAGTGTGTTGCGTATGAGCTTGACCAGAGTCTTTGTCAAACATCATTTCGCAGTTGCCGTGGTCAGCGGTAATGATGACTTCACCACCGATCGCCAGTTGTGCCGCAACGACTTTGCCGACGCATTCGTCTAGCGTTTCAACCGCTTTAACCGCGGCATCAAAAATACCGCTATGGCCAACCATATCGCCGTTGGCATAGTTACAGATAATCGCTGCGTATTGTTGACTTTCGATGGCGGATATCAGTTTGTCGGTTACTTCATGCGCCGACATTTCTGGTTTCAAATCGTAAGTGGCTACTTTTGGAGATGGCACCAAAATGCGATCTTCGCCAGCATATTCGCTTTCTTCACCGCCAGAGAGGAAATACGTCACGTGTGGGTATTTTTCGGTTTCGGCGATGCGTAATTGTTTTAGACCCAAGCTGGCAACGTGTTCACCAAAGCCATTTTTGACCTTGGGTTTGGTGTAGGCGACCGGATGATTGTAGGCTGAGCCGTAATCGGTGGCGGTGCAGAAATAGCCAAACGCGGGTTGGCGTTGTGGATGCTCGAAGCCTTTGAAATCGCTGGCGGTCAGCGCGCTGGTGAGCTGGCGGGCGCGGTCGGCGCGGAAGTTCATAAATACCACGGCATCGCCGTCTTCCATGCGTGTTGGTTCGCCAATCACGGTTGCCGAAACGAATTCATCGTTTTCATCGCGTTTGTAGGCGTTTTCTAGGCCATCAATCGCGCTGTCTGCGCTGTACAGTCCGATGCCGTCAACGATGAGTTTGTAAGCGGGCTCGACACGTTCCCAGCGGTTGTCGCGGTCCATCGCCCAATAACGACCGACGATACCGACGATTTTTGCACCGTTTGCATCGCAGACTGCTTGTAGTTTGTCGATATAACGTTCTGCACTACGCGGAGGTGTGTCGCGGCCGTCCAAGAAGGCATGGACGCGAATGTCGGCAACGCCAGCTTCGTGCGCCGCTTTAATCAGGCCAAACACATGATTTTCGTGGCAATGCACGCCACCGTCCGACATCAGGCCCATGATGTGTAGCGCTTTGCCGTTGGCTTTGGCTGAATCAATCGCGCCTTTGAGGATGGGGTTGTCTTTGAGGGTATTGTCTGCCACATCGCAATCAATGCGGCTAATGTCTTGCTGTACGATACGGCCTGCGCCGATATTTAAGTGGCCCACTTCAGAGTTACCAAATTGACCCGCTGGCAGACCCACAAATTGCTCTGATGCATTGATTGTCGTAAAAGGATACTGGCTAAATAAGCGATCGAAATGATGTTTGCGGGCGTGTAATATGGCATTGTCATTGCCGCCAGTGCGGTAGCCAAAACCATCTAAAATTAAAAGTAAAACTGGCGTAACTTTCTGTGTCATATCGCTATCCTTGAGGCTTAGATCGAAAAGTTGAAATCGTCGAATAGGTAATTTAATGTGTCGTTAAGGTAGGAATCATCGCAAACAATAGGTAGTATTCTAACCTAAGCTTGTATTGTGTCGTTGTGATGTTGGCTTTTTGCTGATTGAACGCAGAAAACTGAAAGTTAGCCTAATAAAAAAGAACAAATAAATGATTGATTCTATTGCACTAATGGACGATGAGCATATTGATCAAGCTTCCCGCGCGATGAAGGCCATGTCTCATCCGTTGCGTTTGAAAATTTTATGTGTATTGGCCGATCAAGAAGTCAGTGTGCAAGATATCGTGGAACGTGTGGGAACGACGCAATCGAATATATCTCAGCATTTGGCGCTGATGCGTGAGAAGGGTGTGCTGCGTACGCGTAAAGATGCCAATCGTGTGTATTACCGTGTTGGCGATCAAAGGACTTTAGAAGTCGTCGCGATGATGCGGGATGTGTTCTGCGGTTTCTAGGGTATTTGAATGTAGCCATTATTCAGTAATGGCTACATCGCAATACATCACTTGGTCAGTGCCTTGAGCTGATCGTCTAGTTTGTCTTTATGTATTCTGCCTAACTCCTTAAACACCTGTTGACCTTTTGCGTCGTAAATCACGGTAAAGGGTAGTCCACCCTGCAAATTGCCTGCTGAGCGCATCATTTGCATCGCGCTATTGCCGCCAATCAAGGTCGGGAAGTTCACCTTGTACTGTTTGACAAAAACAGACACGGGGGCCACTTCGTCAATGGCAATCCCAATAAACTGAATTTTACCTTGGTATTTTTTTTGTAACTCGACTAGCTCGGGCATTTCTTGTCGGCAAGGTCCACACCATGTGGCCCAATAATTCACCACGATCGGTTTGCCTTGCCATTGTTTGATCGCTTGTGGCTTGCCTGTTAAATCGGGCAGGCTGGCAGACATAAAATCAGCGGCTTGCGCCCATTGGCTGGCTGCGATGAGGCTCACAGCGAGAAGAATCTGTTTCATGGTTGCGCCTTTATTGTGCTGAGCGTGTTCATAAATGCGCTAGGATTTTGAAAGCCAATCACGCGAGGTTTTAATTCTTGTCCCTTGGGGCCATAGAAAATCAAAGCGGGCGGTCCATAGAGGGCGTAACGTGCAAGAAGCGCCTCATCGTCGCTGCTGTTTTTGGTTACATCGAGGCGAATCAAAACGACGTCTTTGAGTTCATTTTGCACCGCCTTGTCGGTGAGCGTTTCTCGTTCAAACTCAATACAAGCCACGCACCAGTCGGCATAAAAATCAAGCATCACGGTTTTCCCGCGCGCAGCGAGTAAGGCTTGGTCGAGTTGGGTGGATGAACTGACGTTTTGGAAACTCAGTTCGTGTTGCGCTGGCGCGAAGTAGGGTGCCCACAACGGGCGCGACACCCAAACGGCCATCGCCAGTAAAATCACGCCAAAAAAGAGTTTGATGCCATGCATCACTCGACCAGAGAGGCGTGGCAAAACGGTTGCGCCGAATGCGCCAATCAGTAGCAGCGGCACGCCCAGGCCAAGTGCCATTACGTACAGCGCACTGCCGCCTAGTACTAAGTCACCTGTTTTGCCGAGATACGCCAGCGCAGCGGCCAAAGGCGGTGCAATGCATGGGCCAACCAGCAAGGCAGATAATAGCCCCATCACGAACACAGATAACCAGCGCCCGCCGGGTAGCCGATTTGCCAAATTATTAATGAAATTATGCGGGCCATGCGGGAGTTGCAAATGAAATACGCCCATCATGGCAAGCGCCATAAACACAAAAAACAGGGCAAAAGTAGCAATGACCCAGGGTTGCTGCAGGACGACGACTAGCAAGGTGCCCGTTGCCGCTGCGGCGATGCCGAGGGCGGTGTAGGCCAACGCCATGCCTTGTACATAGACAAAGGTCAGGCCAAAGGCTTGCCAGCGACTTGGTTTGACTTGCTGGGTGTTATGCCCAATGACAATGCCCGATACAATCGGGATCAGTGGATACATACACGCCGTAAGGGCTAGGCCAATACCAGCCAAAAAAAACACGCCTAGCGTGCCAAGGAATCCACCTGCAAAATAGTCGGGTTCACTGGTCGTCGGTGGGGCAGACGTGGCGTTGGATCCAAAAAGTCCTTTGAGTCGGTCGCCAGGGGTATTTTTACCAGACTGTAATTGTTGCGTTTGGGGTGGGTAGCAAATCCCCGCTTCGGCACAACCTTGATACTTGAAGGTGATGACTTGATCGGCCGGAACGGGTTGACTGAATTTGAGTTGAATCTGTATGTCATGCCCAAAGACTTCGACTTTACCAAAGCTTGGGTCATCTTTGATTTTCCCTTTGGGAAAAATGGCTTCTAGCGTTTTTCCTTCGGCAGAAAAACTCATCCGATCACGGTAGAGGTAATAATTGGGTGCAACGCTAAAGTGGGCGACAAAGGTTTGTTCATCCAGCTGAGTTAACTGCGGGATAAATGCTTTTTCGGGTGGCAAAAATTGGGTTTCAGCCTGTGCACTGATGGCGATAAAGCAAAATAGTAGCCAGCTTAAAAAACGGTTCATGCTTTAGTTCCAATTGTTTCTGCTTGCACCCAAGCTAAATAGCTAGGCAAGCCATCTGTGACAGGAAGTGCGATAATCTCTGGAATTGTATAAGGATGGTGGGTTTGTAACCAGCCTTGTAATTGTGAATATGCCGCAGACGTTGTTTTAATCATTAAAGGAACTTCAGTGGCGGTTTCAAGCCTACCTTCCCAGTGATAGATAGATTGCACAGCGGGTAAAACGTTCACACACGCAGCGAGTTTTTCTTTGACTAGGCCTGAGGCTAGCGCAGTGGCGGTAGTTTGATCAGGACAGTTGCACCACACGATTAATATTTCAGTTGGAGTTGTCATGCCTTACCTTTTATTTGGATTACTGTTGGCCTATCCGTTTGCCGAAGTCATGTCGTTAATTTGGCTGGCCAATACCATTGGTACGGCTTGGACGGTGGTCTGGATGGTGGTCTCGTTTGCGTGTGGCGTTTTAATGTTGCGACACAGTCGTTTCGCTGTTGGCTTGAAACTGATGAACGATATGCGTTCGGGTCAAGTGGGTATGAATAGTTTATTTGGCATTGCCCGCTACTTTATCGCGGCGATTTTGTTGATTATTCCTGGCTTAATCAGCGATGTCATTGCCGTGGTTTTGCTCTTGCCATGGAAAAGCAAATCAAATGTGGGTCAAGCTAAAGCGGATGACGGCATTATTGATGCCGAGTACCGCCGAGTTGACCCCATTGATGAAACACCTCGCATTGATCGTCAGTAGGTATTGCTCGCGAGACTAAGTAGGGTTTAGCTTCTCTGGTGATACCTTACTTCCTGTGATGGTGAAAACTTTGTTTTGCGTGTTTTCACCACTCACCAGCCCGACTTGTTGCGGGCGAACGCCAAATTGATCCGCCAACCAAGTCACTAAGCATAAATTCATTTTGCTGCTCACTGGCGGCGTTGCGACCCTGATTTTGAGCGCGTCGCCGTAGTAGCCTAGACACTCTGTTTTTTTGCCACTGGCTTGAACGTGAATTCGCAGCGTGAAGCTAGCGCCATTTTGAGTAAACCAACGATTGTGAGCCATTAAGCAGTTACCACGACTTGTTGCAGAATAAAGGGTTCCATTTGGGCGACAAACACATTCAGTAAGAGCTGAATGATGAGAATCAAAATAAATGGGGTGATGTCAACGCCACCAATCGGATGAATGACCTTTTGAAGTGGGCGCAAGAACGGCGCAGTTAAGCCCGTAACAATCGGCATAAAAGGATTGTAGGGTGAAAGCCAACTCATTAAAGCTTGACCAATCACCGCCGCAAATAATAGATACAGCGACATTTTGAATAGCTCAAGCGTCGCGATTAAGATCAGCGCTAAAATCGATTCCCCCGACATAAAATTGAATGGCCAAGGACTGATGGCCAGCAACATCGCATGCATGGTCAGCGCGCACAGCCATGCCAGCGTCAAACTGGTGCTGTCATAACCTTTAAACGGCGGTACTAGGCGGCGTACTGGCAATACAATCCAGTTGGTTAGTGCCAGTACAAATTGCCCGAGCGGATGGTGAAATGACACTTTGGCTGCTTGAAAATAAAAGCGCGCGAGCAATAGCAAAATAAAAAAATCTAAAACATTGCGTAGCAAAAAATCTAATACACTGGTCAACATAGTGTGTCCTCTTGATTACTCGGTATCGCGGCCGAGTTCTTCGCCTAATTCACGCGAACGGGCGGCGGCGGCAGATGCTGCGGCAATAATTGTGGAGCGTACTTGACTCGTTTCAAGGGCTTTAATCGCGCGCTCGGTGGTGCCACCTTTGGACGTGACTTTGACTTGCAAGGTTCCCGCATCATCTTCACTGTTCAGTGCTAATTTCACCGCGCCAGCAAACGTCTGATGGGCTAGTTTTTGAGCAATTTCAGCGTTAAAGCCTTGCGCCTTGGCGGCAGCTTGTAGCGCTTCCATAAAGTAAAATACATAAGCTGGACCACTACCAGAGATCGCAGTGATACCGTCGATTTGGCTTTCATCATCGACCCAGACTTGCTCGCCAATCGATGCCAAAATGCGCGTCGCCAGTGCCTTGTCGTCACTCGTCACATCTGCTGCTGGATACACACCCGAAATACCCGCTTGAACCAGCGCTGGGGTATTGGGCATCACGCGGATAATCCGACCATAGTCGCCTAGCCATTTGGAGATGGTTTCTGTGCGAATTCCGGCGGCAATCGAGATCACGAGCGCATCGTTGAGCTGCGGCAAAATTTGCGCCGCAACACTGCGAAATTGTTGTGGTTTGATGGAAAAAACGATCGCTTGGCTGGCTGGTAGTGCTTCATCAGGCGCACTGGTGCTAATGCCATATTGCATGCTGAGTTCGTCGCGTTTTTTTGCATCAGGCTCAACGACGTGAATTTCACTGCCGGTAAAGCCTTGCGCTAACATGCCGCCAATCATGGCCGCAGCCATATTGCCGCCGCCGATGTACGTAATTTTCATGGTTATGCATTTCCTGATGAATAGGTTCTGGCACCAAAAATGGCGCTACCAACGCGGACTAAAGTGGATCCTGAAGCAATCGCTAATTCCAAATCACTCGACATACCCATCGAGAGTGTGTCGAGCGCAAAGCCTTGCTGCTTGAGTTGTTCTTCTAGTTTCACAAGGGTTAAAAATTGTTCGGCCAAGAGCTCATGATTATCCGTTGCTACGGGGATGCACATCAAGCCACGAATTTTTAGCTGAGGCAAGCTGCTGACTTGTTGTGCTAATTCGAATAACTGGCTGGGTAACACGCCGGATTTACTGTCTTCGCCGGAGACGTTAACTTGTAGGCAAACATTGAGCGGACTCATCTGGCTTGGTCGCTGCTTTGCAAGGCGTTCGGCAATTTTAAAGCGGTCAATGGTATGAACCCAAGCGGCGTTTTCTGCTACCAGTTTAGTTTTATTACTTTGTATTGGACCAATAAAGTGCCATTCTAACTCGGTACAATCAATTAGCTCATGTTGTTTTGTGGCTAGCTCTTGAGCGTAGTTTTCGCCAAATGCACGATGACCTTGCTCATAAAGCGTACGTATATCGCTACTTGGGAAGGTTTTACTGACGGCTAAGAGGGTAACATCACTCTTATTTCGCGATGCAGATGTGCATGCAGCGTGAATCCTAGCTTGAACGCCTTGCAATGCAGTAAATATCGTTGCCATAATGGATGTAATCACTCAAGGGCCATTCGCCCGCTACTTAAAAAGGGCTTTTTGAGGCCTATTAGATGGATAAGAGGAAGAATTATAAATGGAAATCTCAGAACTCTTAGCCTTTTCGGTAAAGAACAAAGCATCCGACTTACATCTTTCAGCTGGTTTGCCGCCAATGATTCGCGTGCATGGCGATGTACGGCGGATTAATTTGCCTGCGATGGAGCATAAAGACGTGCACGATATGGTGTACGACATTATGAATGATGGCCAGCGTAAAATTTACGAAGACACATTAGAGTGCGACTTTTCATTTGAGATTCCGAATTTAGCGCGCTTTCGGGTGAATGCATTTGTGCAAAATCGTGGTGCTGGCGCGGTATTTCGGACGATCCCATCGAAAGTACTCTCTCTTGAAGAGCTTGGATGTCCAAAAATTTTCCAAGATATTGCACAAAACCCACGTGGTTTAGTCTTGGTGACCGGGCCAACAGGGTCGGGTAAATCGACGACACTGGCTGCAATGGTCAATTATATTAATGACAATGACTATGGCCACATTCTGACTGTTGAAGATCCGATTGAGTTTGTTCATCAATCCAAAAAATGCTTGATCAATCAGCGTGAGGTTGGCCCACATACAATGTCCTTCTCCAACGCGCTCCGTAGCGCACTGCGTGAAGATCCCGATGTGATTTTGGTGGGTGAAATGCGCGATTTGGAAACGATCCGTTTAGCATTGACCGCCGCAGAGACGGGGCATTTGGTTTTTGGTACTTTGCATACCACCTCGGCCGCGAAAACCATTGACCGTGTGGTCGACGTTTTTCCTGCCGCAGAGAAAGAAATGGTGCGTTCGATGTTGTCTGAGTCATTACGTGCAGTGATTTCGCAAACCTTGTTGAAAACAAAAGATGGGCAAGGTCGTGTCGCTGCACATGAAATCATGATTGGCATTCCTGCGATTAGAAATTTGATTCGTGAAAATAAGATTGCCCAAATGTATTCCTCCATTCAAACTGGCTCGCAGTATGGCATGCAGACTTTGGATCAGTGTTTACAAAATCTGGTACAAAGAAATATTGTTTCGATTGCGGATGCACGAAGTAAAGCTGCGATTCCAGATAATTTTAAAGGTTAATTTCCTTTATAAATCAGCAGGGAACTAGGGTTTTGTACTGATCTATCGTTTGCAATGATCAAACAAAATAAGCAGATGAGCTTGCGCAAGTACGCATCACAAAAAAACGTCGTTAAATAGGTGGCGAAAGCAATGGAAAAAGAACAAGCAGCCAAGTTTATGCATGATCTACTTCGGCATATGCGAGGGAAGAATGCATCTGATCTGTTTATTACTGTCGACTTTCCTCCGGCAATGAAAATTGATGGCCGAGTGACGCCCGTATCAAATCAGCAATTGACTGCTCAGCATACAAAAGAACTGGCCC
>CAUPHX010000058.1:0-11801 GCA_963511125.1 uncultured Deefgea sp.
TAGCCAGTTTGAATCGTCTCCGGGCAAGGTGCGCTATTTCTGTTCGCAATGCGGTAGTCATTTATTGGCGAAAAAAGCAGGGCGACCAGTCTGGGTGCTGAGCGTGGCGACCTTGGATGACGATCCGCAAGTCAGGCCCGAAAATCATATTTGGACCTCGCATGATGTGGCTTGGTTGGCTTATGACGATTTACCTAAATATCTAGAGTGGCAGGATGGACGTGCATGATTCGGAATGTATTCGTCTTTCTGTTTGCCGCCTTAATTGCTTTTGTATTTGTTGTTCTGTATGCCTTCAAGGGTAAAGCGGATTTTCATCTGCTCAGTGTATTGGCGTGGGCAGGTGGGCTGAGTTGGGTACTGGCATTTTTATCACTTTGTGCTTCTTTGTTTGTTAGTGAAAACGTCCGCCGACGCCGATTCGGACTAATGATGTTTGGACTTGGTAGTTCTGGATTTTGGATGTCGCTTGCAGAGTGGCTTAAGCCCAGTGAGATTATGAGTTGCGAAGGTTTGCGGCGTTGGCGATTGTTGTTTTGTACAGGGATTGAAAGTTTGCCAGTTGGTTTGCAAGATCCAGTCGCCTTTGTTGGCTTATTACTAGTTTTGGGTATTTCGGTATGGCTCGCCCAAATGGGCTGGCGCATTTATCGTGATTAAGACACCCATTGGTTTAGATTTTGTAAAAAGGATATAGATTGTTTCGTACCGCCTGCCCATCCTGTGGTGCTGAAGTTTTATTTCGTTCGACGATTTCGGCTGTCGCTGTCTGCGAGTATTGCCAATGCACCGTGCTGCGTAATGCCGATGAAGTGAAAGACTTCGGCAAAATCGGCAAGGTGCTGGAAGATTATTCGCCAATTCAGATCGGCACGTCAGGCGTGTTCGCTGGGCGTGCGTTTACGGTGTTGGGGCGGATTCAGTTGCGGTATGAGGCAGGATTGTGGAATGAGTGGTATGTGTCGTTTGACGACGGTAGTCAAGGCTGGCTGGCCGATACATCGGGGCAGTATATGTTCACGCTCCCTTTGGCCGAAACTGCCGCAACGAGTTCGCCTGAGTTCGATGCCTTTACGCCTGAAATGCGTTACGAGCACGGCGGCCGCGCCTATGTAGTGACCGATGCGCGTACTGCGCAGTGCATCGGCGGGCAAGGGGAGTTGCCGTTTGCTGTTGGGCAGGGTTACGAGGCGAAAGTGGTTGATTGTCGCAGCGCGGAACGCTTTCTGACTTTGGATTTTTCAGATATTTCCTTGTTTAAGCCCAATCCCACGCTGTATGTGGGTGAAGCGGTTGAGTTAAGCGCTTTGCAATTGCAGTTCTTGCGCGATGGCGAGACGATTTTGGCGAGCGCGGGGCGGCTCAAAGGAACGAGCGCGGTGCTCGATTGCCCAAGTTGCGGCAATTCATTGCAATACCAAGCCGGCGTGGCGACGCAGATTGTGTGTAAAGCATGCGCGTCCGTCGTCGATTGCTCGGGTGACAAGGCGCTGGTGCTGGAAAAACACACCGCCGCTGCGCAATACCACGCCACGCTGGATGTCGGCGATGGTGCGGCTATTGATGGCGTGAATTGGAAAATCATTGGTTTGATTGAAATGGAAGAAACCAACGATGCCGATTCCAGTTGGACTGAATATTTGCTGTACAACACGCAGCAAGGATTTTTTTGGCTAGTCGAATCCAATGATGGTTGGTTTCAAGTTGAGGTGCTGAATCGTTTACCTGATAGTTGGACCAATGAGTCTGCCACGCTAGACGGAGTGCGCTATCGTCGGCCATTTGAGTTGTACAGTGCCAAAGTAACGTATGCGGCGGGTGCGTTTAACTGGCGGGTGCGTGTGGGTGATCGAGTGAGTTGTGCTGAGTATGAGCATAATGGTGAGCGACTCTGTAAAGAGCTAAGCAGTGCTGAGGTGGTATGGTCAAAATCGAAACGTATACCGAATCAGTTGGTCGAGCAATGGTTTGGAAAAGATAAGGTCATTACGCCGATAAGTAGTTCGGGTGTGGATTCGGCGAGTAATCGACATTTGTCGATGGTATTTATTATCGGATTGCTGGTGCTGAATGTGCCGTTGGCTTTTGCGGGTTCTAATTTGATGGGTAGTTTGTTTTGGACTGGCTTGGCCGTGTGGTTAATCCGCTTGCCACTCAAGTCGGGCGAGGATGAAGAATGAATAGCGGCTTATATCGCTTGTATTGCATTGCGATTGTTACCATCTGTAGTTTGATCAATCTGTCTTCTTGTAGCTCGTCCAGCTCAAACAGCAGTTCGCGCGGCTGGGGAAGTGGTTATTCATCGGGTAGTGGTTACTCGGGCGGCGGACACAAATAATGCAGAACCTCATTTCGCCACCTATTGGCCAGCATGTTTTGGCCGACTTGTACGGCTGCGATGCGCAGCAATTGGCTGATCCTGACTGGATTGCCGATTGCTTGCTGGCGGCGGCCAATGCGGCGGGGGCAACGGTGCTCAATTCCCATTTTCATCATTTTGGCGCTGGGCAAGGCGTAACGGGTGTATTGCTGCTGATGGAGTCGCACATCAGTATTCATACTTGGCCTGAGCATGGTTATGCAGCGATTGATTTGTTTATGTGCGGTCAGGCGCAGGTCGATGCCGCGCTATCTTTCTTGAAAACGAAAATCAATAGTTCTGAACAGTCGATTCAATTAATTACACGTGGATTTTCTATTGCTTAGGTATATCTATGTGGGTCTTATTAATTAATGCCTGCATGTATATACATCTTGATTTATCTGTTTTCCTTGTTTTGATCGGAGGCCGAGAATGAGTCAAATTCTTAAAATTGCCTCGTACAATATCCATAAGCGACGCAATTTTAAGTACTTGATTTAATAGATTTAATTTTTCCGCCATCTAAATCCTCCTAAATAAATCCTAAATAGGTTCAACCACAACCCACTCCGAGCCGCGTGCGTCGAGGTACATGGCGCTGGTGTGGGCGGTTTTGTGGCCCCATAGGGCTTGGGCAAAATCTTTGCCGTATTGCTTTTCGTATAGCCGCCCCGACAGACTGCGGATTTCGTGCAGTGTGGGTGGGTTTTCGCCGATGATGCCTGCGGCCTCGCGGGCGTAGGTGAAGGCGAGGCTGAGGGTTTTGAGGCCGACGGCTGCGCCTGCTGCGGCGTTGCCGATATTGCTTTCGTGGTGGATCAGTGCGCTGGTGTCGTATAGTTTGCGGCTTTCGTCGATGACGCGGCCCAGTGTGTAGTCGGGGAAATCTGCGAGCGATAGTTTGAGGCTGAGCGCGACCGGGCTGCCTGTTTTGCTTTGTTTGACCCATAATTTGCCGTCTTTGACTTCTTTGAGGCTCAGCTTAGATAGATCCTCGCGGCGTTGGCCGGATAGGATGGCCAGCATCAACAGGCGTGGTAGCCACGTCCATTTGCATTCGTCGCTGATGCTCCAAGCGTAGATCGCCTGAAATTGCTCTAGCGATAGGCGCGAGCGTTTGGTTTTGACGCCATAAACTTTGGTAATGTCGGCAGGGTTTTGCGTGACCCAGCCAGCGGCCATCGCTTCACGAAAGCAATCGACTAGGCGGCTGCGGACGTGCTGTGCCATGCGCTTTTGGTCTTTATCGATCCATGTTTGCAGCAGGTCGGCGACTTCCATAATGCTGATTTCGCCGATTTGGCGGTTGGCCCATGTGGCCTTGGCGAGCGCGAGGTAGGATTTCACACTGGATAGGCTATTGGGGCGCAGGCCGCGATTGATCAGAATGGCGTCGTATCGCTCTAGCCATGCGCCGAAGGTTTGGTTGTGTTTGCCCGAAAGCCGGTCGATTAGCCGTGCGCTCGGTTGGGCGATGTGGCTGTTGGCTTCGATGGCTTGGCTGATGGCTTCGCGTTTGTCGCGGCCCAAACCGTACTCGGTGCCGGTGCGTGGATCGCGCCATGCGTAGTAGCCATCCCGGCAATATAGATTGGTGGGAAGTTGGCGATTGGCGAGTGAGCGATTGCGGGCCATAAATACCTAAACGGGGATGCGGTCAATCAGGCGGTTGCCTGAGCGTGGGGCGGTGCTGCGATCCAGTGCGGCGGGGCGCGACAATGGGCGATATTGCGCTTGGGGCGATACAAACCAAGTGCGGCCTATTTTTTGCGGTAGCGGTACGATCAAGCCTTCCCGCGCCCAGCGGGTGAGGGTGTTGATGCAGGGCGCATCGTCGCCAAATTCAGCGTGCGCCCAGTTTTCTAGGGTGGTTTGGCGGGGCATGATTCTAGTCCTTCTTTTTTTTGTCGCTGATAGATTTCAATAATATTGACGGTGGTACGACAGTGAATTTAGTGCCGTCCATTTCTACGGATGCCACACCTTTAAGAAAGTTATCAATATTAATATCAATCCCGTTCTTTAACCTTCTGCGGTGCGCTTCAACTAAGTGCAGTATTGGTCTTTTTCGTCCAGTCGCAGTTAGTGGAAGGCTGCGGGCATAAAGTAAAGATTTTATTTCTTCTTTTGAACAGCCAATAGTTGCAGTTGCGTTGCTCTCGTTTGCCGTTATGCCCCAGCAAAATTTACGGTCGGCAGTTAATTGTAATTCCCCGTTGAACGCTTTTAATGTATTTGAAATAAGGTGAGGTATTTGTCTGTAGCCTTTCATATCGCAGGCACGAATAATTCCTTTTTCATCTACATTATAAAATGATCTATTGCCTGAAAGTCCTTGCGCATTAACGTAAATACACCAATGCATAAACAATCTACCTTTGCTTGTTCTTCTCCAGTGGTCTGGTAGAGTTTCTATTTCCTTGAACGCGCCCATGTTTAGATAGTATCCGTTAAGCTCATTTTCTATCGAGGTCGGGTACGCAATAAAACCATTTTCTGGAATGCTATCATTTGCAATATCAAATTGTTGTGATGTTTTTATTCCGCTATCACTAATTACAATCCTGTCCCGACTTGGTATATATAGGTCTTTTTTTCTAATGCTTAATACATGCTCTATTTTTAATCTATCTTTTTTCTTTACGAAATTTAATTCAATAACATTAGTTTCAAATGTCGCAATTAATGCTTTGGCTACAATATCTTCAAAGTTATCGCCCCACAAATCAGTAGAGTCACAAATATTATTAATTTCTTGTTTAGTTAGCATTTTGCATTCCTTCCCACACGGTTTTGGTGGCGTAGCAGTCGGCGAGTGCGCGGTGGGCTTGGCTTTCCCATACGTGGCCGAAGCGTTCGGCGGCGATGGCGAGTTTTTGCCATTTGTAGTTGCCGCGCTTTTCATCCCAAATGCCGTTGAATTCGGCAAAGCGGTACATGGCGCAATGGCGAATGATGTGGTGGTTGACGACGGCGTGCCGCACGTCTTGGGGCATGAAGCTCCAGTCGTATTCGAGGTTGTAGATCACTAGCTCGTCGCATTGGGTCAGCGCGTGAATCAGGCGCGGGGTGATTTCTTCTAGCGTGGGCGCGGTGGCGACCATCAACGGAGTAATGCCGTGGATCGCTTCGGCTTCGGGCCATGCGGTGTGGCGCGTTGGGCGCAGCAGGCTGTGCAGGATGATTTCGCCATCCTGGTCGATGATGGCGATTTCTAAAATTTCATCTTCGCCATCGCGGTTGAGGCCGGTGGTTTCGGTGTCGAGGTAGAAGGTTTTCATGGCGCTGTATCCATAGGGTGGCGGGGTAGGTCGGCCCAGTGGCTTGGGATTTGTTCGGTGGGCTTGTTGCTCGAATAGAACCATTGGTCATCGAGGCGGTAGCCTTCAGCGACTTCGTTTTCGTCGAGCGCCATCAAGACGGTGATTTCATCGTCGAGGCCGCCTTCGGCTACGGGTGTCCAGTAGGCGATGGTGTAATGATCTTTGTCGCCGCTGCCGGTGCTGGTCATCATGTAGACCTGATCGAGCGTGAGTGCGCTGGGGAAGTGCTGCTTTGTGGCTTGGTCTTGGCTCATGCTGTCATCTCCTTGGTGTATTTCACGCCGTCGAATAGCACGACGCTGGCTCCGCTTTTGAATGATTCGATCACCTTGGCGGGGATGCCGTTGAATTTGGCATTGTGCGCAACGCGGCTGGCTGGCCTTGCGCCGTCGTGGTTTTTGGCGTTGGCGTCGCGCTTGGTGTTGAGGTTTTTACGCTCGGCTTTGCTGGCTGGCTGGCCGTGCTGAATGTGCCACGCTTCGCGGGTTAGGTTGGTGTCGCTGATGCCGTAAACGGGCACCAGTGCGGTGCCGTTGTAGCGCCAGTCCACGGTGGCGATGGCGTCGATGTTTTTCAGTATGCGGGTAACGGTGTTGTCGGCTTGGTAGCAAAACAGCCGGCAAACCTCTGGCGAGGTCATGGGTTTGGCTTGCAGTGCGGCGACGATGTCGACGGCTTTGGCGCGTTGGCGGCTCATGTTCTGGCTCCGATGTGTAGTGCGGCCTTCATTGCCGCGAGTTGGTTTTGGCGGACTTGCGGCGTGCTGTGGGTCGCTTGCGGTGGCACGTAGAAGGGTTTGTCACCTGACAGTGCTGTGCGTGCCGTGTGGGCGGTTTGTGGGGTAGTTTTGAGCCGCGTCACAAAGACATTCAGGAATCCGACGTTGATGGCGCTGGGGTCGTCGCGTTTGATGCGGTCTGCCACGGCCATTTGGTGCGCTTGGGCTAGGTCGATGCGGTCGATACCTTGGGCGATCCATTGCTGAACGGTTTTGTCGTTGGCAGGGATGCGTACGGTTTTGCCGCGTGCGGCTTCCAGTTCGGTGATCGTGGTTTTGATGGTTTCAAAATGATTTTCGAGCAGCGGCGTTGCGCTGGTGGAGTTATCCACAATCTCTGTGGGTATCGCTGCTGCTTTTAATACTGATGTACTGATAATATGCCCTTCATCGCTGCCCTTGCTGCTGTGGGTATGTGGCGCAATGCGGCGGTTTGTTTGGGTTTGTGGCTGTGACCGTGCTAGTTCGCTGCTTTGCCCTTCCTCACGCGGACGTGCTGAAGCGATAGGTAGGTGAGTGAGCCTGATTTTTAGGCAGCGGTTGAGCTTGTTGGCGATGGTGTCGCGGGCAATCAGGCCAGCGCTTTGCAGTAGATCGAGTACGCGGCGGATTTGCTTGCGGGTATAGACTAGCGCGGGTTTATGGCTGCCTGCTGGTGGTAAATACCCCATATTGGCAGCGAGTACGCCAAGCGATAGCTCGGGCAATGCGCCTGTTTTGAAGTTGGCCAGCGGGTGGAGGTGGAGCAGATACAATACCGCGCATTCGGGCGGCAGTTCGGCTAGGGCTTCGAGTTCGGATTGGGTGTACGAATAGTACGCGAGCATGCTCATGGCATTGACTCCTGTTCGGGCTACAACATGCCGAACGCCCCCTGTCAAAGGGGTGGACGGCACCAAGCGGGTTGACAGACCGGGAACAGGTTCCGGCGAGTCTTTCGACTCCCCACTTGGGCCATCCATAAAGGAGCTGCCAAGTGCGGACGTAAAAAAACCGCCAAAGTAGGCGGAACGTCCGCCTGTTCTAACCGAGCTGTCAAACTCGCACGCATTCAAAGACGCGATGGGCGAACTATAAACCACGGCGGCGCGTCTTGGCAAGCGAGACATTAGGCGGCCTCGTCTTCTAAACGGATCGCTTCGATTTCTTGGCGCGAGTATTCGCGGACTTGGTACACGTCGAGGCGGCGGTAGATGGCGCGCTGGTTGTCGATGACGTGTTGGGCGTTGTGGACTTGCCACGGCGTGATCGGTTGGGCGTTGGCGTAGTCGTCCTCCAGCGCTTCGAGCTGTTCAATGAGGATTTCGAGCGGTTTTTGGTTGAGCTGAAAGCCAAAACCAGACTTGAAGCGTTCCCAGCACGACACCCAGCCGCGCATGGCCATGAGGCTGGGCAGGTAGTCGCCCTCGGTGGTTCGGAAAACGACCTGCTCGAAGCCGTCCACCTCGGCAAAGTTGACCTCGCCAGTGGCTAGATCGAGCATGAGTTGGTCAATCATTTCAAAGGCGTGGCGCGATTCGATTAGGGTGGGGAAGTTGTTTTTTTTTCGTTTGGTTATTTTACGCTTGGTCATGGGTCTATGCTCTCTGTGGCGTTTTCAGCCAGCGCAATGAGTACGTCAATCGCTATCCCGACTTGGCGCGGGTCGCCCATTTCTGGCGCGTCGGCATCGAATGGCTCGCCGTCAAAGCGCCGCCAAGCGTTGTGCTGTTTGAGAATGGCAACGGCTTGCTCGGTGGTCATGGCTTGCCCCCATCGCTGCCCTTGGACGGTACGGTGGGCGGTAGCGCCACGCCGACCAGTGCGGCCAGTTCAATCAGGGATTGTTCGGTGTGGTATCGGCCTTTGCATTTGACGAGCTTGAGCGCGGCATCGCGTAGGGCGTTGCGTTGCACTTTTATTTTGAGCGCGTCTAAGACGCTGACAAATTCGCCGTGTTCAGCGCTGAAGGCGGCGGGCTGCTCGGTGTCGAGCATTTCGATCATGTCAAATTCGCCCCATGAATACGTTTTCATCGTACCGATCCCCGAATGTATGCGCCGCTGAGGCAGAATGAGCAAGCCTTGGGTGGCAATACTGCGCTTCCCAATGACACGCCGCAGCGGGTGCAGGTGTAGTAGAGTTTTTTAACATCGCGTGGCGATCCAACGTGATTGCTCATTTTTGCATTACCCCATCAAGCCAGCCGTGACCCGCGCCGTGGAGGACGTAGTCGATGGTGAGTGTGGTTAAAATCAGCGCAAGGCATGCGGCAAGGAGAGTCCATTTGTTCATGCTTGGCCTGCGATTTGTAGTAAGCGAAACGCGACGATGGCTTGGAATACAAACGTCAGTACGCAGGCGGCAAATGTGGCCCAGCATAAGAGGCTGATGATCCGGTCTTTCATTTTCGGTTTTCCAAAAAGTACGCGACCTTGCGGCGGCGCTGTTGGCAGTTGGCCATGTGGCGGGTGAGGTTGCGGCGGTTCATGTGCTTAATCCGTGCCCGCCAAGGCGGGTTTTTGTTGCGCGGCGGGGAGGTTTTGCTGGCTGAACACCCAAATCAGCACCACCGCGCTGGGATGATGTGGGTAATGTAACCCTGATGGGTAATTTATGTAAATACCCATTAGGGTATTTATTTTCGAGTGTCGTTAAAAAACCGCCCGAGGGCGGTTGATGTTGTTGGTTAATTTTTTATGAATCTAGTTATCGGCGGCCAGCATCGCGGTGAAATATTGTTTTTCACTGATAATTTTGATGGGCTTATTTTGTTCTTTCAGTTCAATCGCTTCTTCGATCTTGCGGCCATAGCTACCGTGAACCCAGCGCTGACTGCCGCCCGTACCAATCACTAAATAGTTGGTACAAAAATTGGTGTATTGGTTTTCATTATATGGCTTGATTCGGTCGTGAATCGTTCCGCCAAGCGCGATGATTTTTTTGGCGGCATTGGCGCGTGAACTGGTGGCGAATGTGCCAGTTAGGCAGAAATTCTGACCTGCAAATGCAATCGGGCCTCGATCAAATGGAATAGATGACCCGTCACTGTCATCGGTTGAGCCGGTTTCGTGATAGTCATTGCCGCATATGTCTTTTAGGAAGGCGAGTAAATCAGTGCGTTCGTCAGTGGTGACAATGCCGTCGGCCAGAATGGTTTGGATGCGTTCGGCAATAACTGTGCCGGGCCATTGTTGGTTTGCTTCAGGATGTTGCTTGATCCATAAATTCAGATAGTCAATTTCTTCATTGTTGAGCTGTTGATCGGCAATCAAACCATTGCAAATGCCGAGCAATTGCTCCACTGATTTGTTTGCTTTGATGTTTTTGGTGATTTCTTCGGGTACTGACGGTTTAATTGCGTAATTCATAGTTTAATCCTTACGTTTTTAAGTCTGTTTATATACCGCCGCTGACTGCCACAATGCGACCTATTATTTCGAGCTGCTTGCTGGCGTCGGGTGAAATGAATCGGTCGGGGTATTCGATTTTGTCGGGGTTGTCGCTGACGATGCGTATGCCGCCGTCAAATTCTTTGAATAGTCTTTTGACGTACACTTCGCCCATCACGGCGATGGCATAGACTTTGCCGTCCAAAATGTTTTGCTGGCAGTAGTCCACGACGAGGCTGTCACCGTCCAGTATGCGCGGGGCCATGCTGCTGCCGTCGGCGACCATCGTGGCGGCGCAGGCGGGGTCGATGCCCATGCGTTTAATCCATTTGGCGGTGAATGCTTGTTTTTGGCCTTTCTGATCAACTTCCCACACCACGTTGCCGTTCCCTGCTGATAGTTTGATGTCCAGCGATGGAATAAAGACATATTTATCCGGGTCGAGTTCGTCCTCGTTTTCCCATGTCTGTATAGGTCTTAAAACCGGCGTTTTGTATGTTGGTGACGGTTCTGATGCTGTGTGTGTTGTTTTTTCGCTTGCCGTTTGGGGTGTGTCGAGCCAGCCCGATGGCAATGAAAGCCTCAATTCAATGTCGCGTGCTAGGTCTTCGCCTACGCCTCGCCGATCCGTTGCGTTTTCTGAGAGTAATCGTGAAATATTGGGACGTGGGCGACCGATAGCGTCAGCAAACTGACCCTTGTTGTTATTGAAGCGTTGCTTAATCAATAGCCTTATGTTGGCTTGTCGCGTCTGTTTTGTACCCATTTGGGCATTTAAACAAATGCAATTCATTGCGGGTAGTCTCCAGATGGGTATTGCAAAGCATTACCCTCTAGGGTAAATTGCGCCTATGGAACTCAAAACATACCTCTTGCAGTTGTCTGAGCCTGAACGTCAGACGCTAGCTTCGCGATGCGAAACCTCGTTTTTGTATCTGCGAAAGATTGCCTACGGCCTTAAACGCGCCGGTGAAAAACTCGCTATCGCTATCGAGCGTGAGACGAATCGCGCGGTGACGTGCGAGGAGCTGCGCCCTGATGTGGATTGGGCGTATTTGCGTGGCACTGCGCCGATTCATCACCCTGATGATTCTAGGAAAGAAGAGTGATTGCGCTTCGTTCTTTCCCCGTTCCTGCCCATACCGCTTGCTCGCGGTGTGGTTTTGCCTGCGCCTTGCAGCGTGGGTTTTTTTATTTGTGCCGACTGTACTTCAGCGGCTTGGCTGTTGAAACATCAATTACAGATGGGGTTTGAGATTATGACTTGCCGATTACAAGAAGCATCGCCATTGGATACGTTGTATGCACGTTGCCGTGCTTATCCGGGCGGGATTGCGGCGTTGGCCCAGCGCTTGGAGAGCGTGCGCGATGTGCGGACGATTCCGACGGTGTTGCATCACAAGTTGTCGAGCATGAATACGCGCCACCATTTGTCGCTGGATGAGTTCGATACCTTGCTGCGTTTTACTGCGGATGCTCGGGTTGAGGGTTGGAGCGATCCGCTGCAGGCGTTGGCGTGGTCGCATGGCTTTCTACTGGTGCCGATGCCGAGTGCTGAGGCCGAGGTGGATGAGGCGTTGATGCAGTCGATTTGCACGGCGGTGCATGAGCAGGGCTTGGCCATCGCAGAAGTAGGGCACGCGCTGGCGAATGATAACGCGATCGATAGCCGCGAGATGGCGGCGATTGAGGCGAAGGCGGCGAACACGATGAACGCGTTTGCTGTGCTGTGGGAGACGGTGCGCTCGTTGCACCGCGCCGCGATTGATAAGGGTTTGGTGCGCTGATGTTTCCCCGCCTCCCCTTGATGAGTGCGGGCTGCGCGGCGGCTGATGGTTCACCTCAAGTGAACGCATGGCGGCTGCTTACGGTACTGCTTCCGGCTGTAAGGTACTCCCTCGACCCTCCCCAATGCGGGTATTTCGGGCCCCGCATTTTCAAACGTGGGTGGGGTCGAAACATAGTGA
>CAUPHX010000059.1:0-11773 GCA_963511125.1 uncultured Deefgea sp.
ATTTAGCGCTCAGCTTAGCAATGGACCACATATGAGATGAAAGTCCATTATTCGACAAAAAGGACTGGAAAGCATCTCCTATACCTTCCCATTCACTGATTAGGATTTTTTGAAGAAACAAGTTATTTTCTAGAGAAATTTCACCAGATAGCACCGCCTTCCTAACAATTTCCACATCGAGCTTACCCGGGGTAAAGTAGTCTACAGGTTCAAATCCACAGTGCTCAAAAAGTTGCTCCATTGACGTCGGTGTAAAATAATTGAGATGTTCATGATCAATTGAAGTGCTAAGTGCTCCTAACATCGAAATATCGAAACCTTCGAAATTTGGACATGTAAGAATCAATACACCACTAGGGTTTAATAATTTAGCCAATTTCATTAGCATTTCTTCAGGTGAAAACACGTGCTCAATGACTTCAAATGCCACAATTACATCAAACATCTCAACTGAATCTTTAGCGTAATCATCAAGCATTCCTTCGTATACTTGAACTCCCTTAGCTCTTGAAACGGCCGCCAAGTCCGGCGTAGGCTCAATCCCTACTATACGGTCAAAAATTTTCCGTGATTTTATCTCGGTGCAAAATGTACCATAGGCACAGCCAATCTCAAGTAGACTTCCTGTCGAAACTTTCAAGTCCCTGCAGACACTTAGCACCTGTTCGGCTCTAGGCTTAATTACAAGATTTAATCTCGCCTCTTCTGAAGTAGGATAGATATTTTCAGCCCAGTATTTATAGTTAGAACTTCTGCGATAAAACCACGATAAAGTTTCTTTGGTTGGCCGAGGTGACAGATAAGCAGTACCACACTCACAACGAAGATAATTAAATCCATTTTTATCGAAAAGCGCACTAGAATTTTTCGATGCACATGCAGGGCAAAGCACATCGATAAAAGTGTCTCTTTTTGATAACAACCTAGTTATATCCAGATTTATTGCCTCCTGATGCCCTTCCAGCAAATAACTAGGTCTAATGTCATTTTCTTTCATCGCCATTCCTTAAGTACTTTTCTTGCTCCGCATCAGATAAATAAACATCACCATATTCAGATTCTTTCCCGCAAATATCTTTCTTCCACCATCTACCATTTTTAATAAACCACACAAGTGGAGAACGAAACTTATCTGCAGTAGACCAAAATTCTTCTTTTGTTATACCTACATATTCTAACCAGTATTCAAGATCAGAGGGGACAATATGATCGTACTTAATTACCATTTTTACACCGTGCTCTCGACTCATATATCCCATTCTTATATCTTTAGATGAATGATCAGATGCGCGCCCATATCCAAATTTAATAAATTTAAGAAGATCATGCACACCATTTTCATAGCGATCATCTAAATTTGACATTCGCCTATAAGTTCTTTCAAACGGACGCTCTGCAGGTTTCCAACTATACTTATCAATCACTAATTGCGTGTGCAGATTAGGATCCCACTTAAAAAAGTTCCCTATATATAAACCACGTATTCCAACTTTCAAAATTTCTTCATCGCTTGGGTATTTAGCCCAAAGTAAATCTTTTTCTGACAATTTATCAATTGGGTCATTAATCATATCGTACCATTCAAACCCACGAAGGGCATGCTCATGCCTTGCTCTAGCACTAAACTCAACAAAATCATCTGGATCATGCATCCCTGAAATATCCCACGCTGTTTCACCCCAGATAATAAGTGGGATATTAAATTTAACCGCAATCTGTATTGGATATGTCATGATGCCACAATGAGCATGCCAATTCATGTCACCCATTTTTTTGAAGCAAATACGATTTAATTTTTTTAAAACTTCCACACTAGGACCAAAGACAATATGATCAGCATCAAAAACATGCCTCATCCTATCTCTATTCAAATCACCTTCTGGTAAATAGTTATTTCCATGATAAGTGACAAATAATGGCTTTAAACCATACTCAGTTACAATTTTATGGGCTTGATAATAACTATCCTTACCGCCACTAACAGGAATTATGCAATCATAATTAGCATTACCTTCTCCTACGCGCATTTCTTTCAGCAGATTTTCAAAACGCAATCGACGCGCCTGCCAGAACTCTCCACTCATTGAGTCAAATTGCTCAGCGACATGGCAAGCAGAACAAATCCCATCGTCATCCAAATCTAAATTAACAGCGGACATTGGGTAGGTACATTTTTGACAATACTTCATTTTATTTTCTCTAAATATTTAATTATTCTCAATCGCAGGACGGCGCACATTAAAACCTTGATCAAATAAATATTTCTTTGCCATATAGACACTTTGATCTGAATGATGAAATACATTTGCCGCCGCAACAGCATCTACATTTGTTTTATTTAAGGCGTCTGCAAAATCAGACCACGCACCAACGCCACCTAAAGCAATTACAGGAATAGCAACAGATTTCGAAACACAATTTAACAATTCAAGATCATAACCAACTTTTTTTCCGTCACGATCGATCGAATTCAATAAAATTTCACCGGCACCAAATTCGGCAACTTTACTACACCATTCTAGCGGTGTAATATCATGAATGTGCGTCCCTCGTTCAGTCACAACACGAACCCCGGCAGAGGTTAATTTCACATCAACGGATACAACAATACATTGCGAACCAAATTCGTGTGCCGCTTCTGAAATAAAGCTAGGATTAGATACAGCAATTGAATTTATGGCGATTTTATCTGCGCCATTCTTTAAATGAATTTCAATATCTTTTAGGCTATGTATCCGTCCACCTACAGTAATGGGCATTGTTGCTACACGAGCTATGTCAGCAATGATCTCATCAAACGATTGATGACTCATTGACGAAAAACTATCCCTAACTGCATCAGTCTTATCAGTACGACTTATATCAAGATAAATTAATTCATCTGCAGCCCAATCACTTAGGCGCTGAACAGCAGAAAAAGGATTTCCAATTATTGGATGCCGTGCAAACCCCTTGCTTTGAACTAACACACCATTTTTAAGTAACAGAACTGGAATTAAGCGTTTTTTTTTCATCTCAAACTCAAAAAATTCTTAATCAATTGGCGGCCTGACAATTGGCTTTTTTCTGGATGAAATTGAACTCCAAACACACTTCCTGAACCTACAACACTAGGAAAATACTCACCATATTCTGTTTCAGCCAAAATCATATACTCTGGGATCTGCTTAAAAACATAACTATGCAAAAAATAAAAATCTGCTCTTTCATCGAGTTGAGACAATAAGGGATGAGAGTGCTTAATTTTAATATTATTCCACCCCACATGTGGTAACGGCTGCTGACCACAATTCAGCCGCACGACACTACCTGGTAACCAGCCTAGTCCTGAATTAATTTCAAACTCATGCCCAACCTCAGCCAATACCTGCATACCAACACAAATACCCAAAAAATACTTCCCATTATTAATTTGATGTCGTATTGCATCAATTGGTAATTGATTATTTATTTTTTGCATCGAGGAACCAAATGCGCCAACTCCAGGCAAAATTAAATGACTTGCACGATCAATTTCACTAACTTCATTTGATATCACTGCATCTGAAAATTGTGAGACTAAATTATAAACTGAACGTAAATTGCCAGAGCCATAATTCAAAATACAAACTCGAGTCACCGTCTTGGTTCTCCTATTAAATGACTCCACTGCAAAGCAGATCCTTTTGCTATTTTTTCTTTTGCTTTTAAACCCAATACCTTCTCAATAAAAGCCGGTGAAAGCCCCAATCCAGGGCGAATTGATCTTACATTATTTTGCGTAAATATCTCACCTTCAGCAATATCTTCGACAACATATAGCGAGCGCCGAAACACCTTCGATTTTTCTTCGGGCAGGCTCGTTCCATATGAAATTTTTCCTAGTGCTTGCCAAGCTCGTTCTGACTCAGATACCAATAATTTAAACTCATTAGGCTCAAGCGAAAAAGCAGCATCTACTCCACCATCCTCACGATTCAGCGTGAAGTGCTTTTCAATCACAGAAGCGCCCAGTGCGATAGCTGCAACCGCAGCTCCGATACCCATCGTATGATCTGACAAACCAACTTCACAATTGAATAATTCACGTAAATGCGGAATCGTGCGTACATTGCTGTTTTTTGGATTAGCTGGATATGTGCTGGTGCATTTTAATAAAATTAAATCTTTACAGCCCGCTTCACGCGCGGCACGAACAGCCTCATCCAACTCAGCCACACTGGCCATCCCCGTTGAAATAATCATCGGCTTACCGGTTGCGGCGACTTTACGAATCAGAGGCAAATCAGTGTTTTCAAAACTAGCAATTTTATAGGCTGGCACTGTGAGACTTTCGAGAAAATCGACTGCGGTTTCATCAAATGGCGTTGAAAAAGCCAACATGCCGAGTTCTTTGGCCCGATCAAAAATAGGCTTGTGCCACTCCCCCGGCGTATAAGCCTGCTGATATAGCTGATACAGCGATGTACCTGCCCACAGGCTATCTGGATCGGTAATATGAAATTCGCCTGTATCTATATCCAAAGTCATGGTGTCTGCGGTATACGTCTGCAATTTAATTGCATGCGCTCCCGCTTTGGCAGCAGCATCTACAATGGCTAAGGCTAGTTCTAATGATTGATTATGATTGCCGCTCATCTCTGCAATAATAAATGGTGCAACATGGCGACCAATTTGGCGCGATGAAATTGTCATTTCACTCATTAAAAGTCCTTCTCAACTGGCCCTTCAGCAAGGCTGTGAATATAATAAATACTATCAAACCGATAGCCATTATTGTTAAACAACGTAATCGATGGGCGATTATCTTTTTTAACCAATGCCTTAACACTTTCAATTTCTGGCCATTTCTGAATTAAATAATGCTCTGCACTTTGCAATAAAAATCTCCCCCAGCCCAGACCCATACGGTTTGTTAATAAATAAATAGAAATTTCAACCGATCTATCATCACAACGGTCAAATCGAACCACTCCGACCTCGCCATCCGTGGCAGTGCCGATCAACAGCATTGAATCTGTCTTTAAAAGTTGATGTTCCAACCAGATACAATGGGCATCCCAATCTAAAACCGCAGGCTGCCTAGAATGACGCCGAACCTCTGGTGCATTTCTTGCATCAAAGATTAGTTGTGCATCAGTGATCTTTGCCAACCTAATTTGTAAATCAAACTGCATTAAAGCAGCGACAACCCGATCGGCACCTCGCGCATCTACCGCAGCCAGTGACTTAGTCGATAAGGATTGACGCTGATTAAAAGTCAGCGCAGCCAATTTTTTTTGGATTTTTTTAGCACTGACAGCACCACTCTCGCCAAGAAAAATATGTATACCCCTACTATGCATTGCCTTGGCAGGCTCGATTTGATTATTTGCAACAGCAATACATAGCGTTGGCAATCCAATTGCTGCTCGTTCCCAACTTGTTGAACCTGCCGCACCAATAAATAAATCGGCCTCGAAAATAAAGTCGGCAAAATGCTCTATATGCCGATGCAAGCGCCAAAAAGCGTGAGCACGAACACGTTGCTGCAATTCAGGCCAAGCTTGATTACTAAGACCAGCAATAAAATCGACAGTAAATTGCCCAAAATCTTGCAGAGCATCCATTACTTTGAATAATTCTCGCGTTGGATCTGCTGCGCCAAAATTAACGACAATCCGCGTCAATTTGGCTTTAATCGGAGTTGTGACCACGGAGAATTCAGGGCGCAGCAGAACAAATCGGGAGCCAAACAATACGCGGCATGCATTTGGTAGCCATTGCTGATAAGCCTTCGCGATAGCGCATAAATTTTGATCGAGAAGTAAATCAGCATCATGTCGGCGATTGCAAAGATCGTCGATCACCATAATCCGCCGCGCATAAGGACGAATTGCCTGCTCCCACGCCCAATCAATCTGATAGTGATCAATGATAATCCAATCAAAAACTGCATCCAGTTTAGCCTGAAGCTCAAGTACTTCAGCCGAACTATCTAGACTGCATTTGCCTGTAAGCTTTATCATTTGATAGCCATGTGAACAAACCACGTCAAATAAATGACCGGGCAGCTCAGAGCATGCAAAAAGCACCTCAATATCACGCTGGCGTAAAGCAGCAGCCAACGTCAAGCAACGCATGACATGGCCGGCTCCAATCGTACTGGATGCATCCGCACGAATCAGCACCTTCATAGCGCTACGCCTTGTGATATTTTTCCAGATGTAATTAAAGCTTGATATAAATACTCTGCTAATTGCCAGTCTTCTGCCGTATCAATATCCTGAGTCAAATACCTTGGAAGCATAACGGGGAGCGATTTTGGCGAATATATCACCTCACCTCGCAGCCAAGCAGCGCATCGGCCCCAATAAAATTGGCCAGCATCATGAAAAGCTTCAGGCAAATCTTGCGAACGAGTGTTTCGATATTCTGGGTATAGAGCATCAATTCGACCGTTTGACAATTGAATCGCTCGCTGAACTGGAAAAGCATACGTAGTAACTGAGAAAGAAAATGCGGCTTTGGGTTCGCTCACCAACAGTTGCGCACCTTCACGTAAGAAATTAGCCTGCAAAAAGGGTGCAGTCGGATAAATACAGCAAGCCAAATCAAATTCATAACCTTCACGGTTTAATACTTCAATTGCATGCTGCATTACTGCCAGCGTCGATGTGTATGCATCGCTCAACGCAACTGGACGTACGAATGGAACTTCTGCACCCAATTTCATAGCCAAATCAGCAATTTCAGCATCGTCGGTACTAACAATGATTCGATCAAACTCACCAGAAGCTTGCGCCGCATTTATCGAATATGCCAAGATCGGCTGACCGTGAAACAGTTTGATATTTTTACGCGGAATCCGCTGGCTGCCACCCCGCGCAGGAATAATCGCAATCGACTTAGCCATGCTGATCTAATAAAACGCTATGCTTTTCTAATAAAAACCACGTCGTGTCATCTTGAGGAAACAGAGGGTCGCGATGATAAGCAAAACCATAAGCGCGAAGTTGCAAGTCTGGATAAAGATCCAAAATTTCCCCTGCAAAATCTCGTTTAAATAATTTACCTTGATTACCGCGATAATTCACTTCGACGGGAGACGGATTATAATATTCGGCAATTAAAATATAGCGTTTACTGCTGTGATAAAGCTGAGCGTACGCTTTATGCAATAAATCAGGCGCCAAATGAATTAACACACCCTTCATAAAACTCAAATCAACCGCTTCATTAATGTGATAATCAAACAAAGAACCATGCCAAACCTCAGCAATGCCCAATTGATTGACTTGCTCAAAGGCTTTTTTATTTAATTCAACACCAGACAATTTAGCATTTGGCAAAACTTGAGTCAAAGCACGTAAATTCATACCACAATTAGTGCCAAACTCCAAAATACTTTGTAACGATTGGCAATGGCTGAATATCTTTACGAATAAAGCAATATTTGCCGCAAGTAAAGTTGCACCTTGATTACGCTCGACATAGTCATTACCAAACTCACCCAGCCAAAATTGTTCTTGCTCTGTCAATTCACGCATTGTTAGCCTTAAATCATAGATTTTAATAATTCAATTATTCGATCTTGTTGTGTTTCAGTTAAAGCAGGGTATAGAGGCAGCGTAATCGCTTGCTGGTAATAGGCTTCACTTGCTACGCAATAGCCCACATCAAAACCTAAAGCTTGATAATAGGGGTGCAAATACACAGGGATATAATGCACATTCACGTTGATATCTTCGCTACGCAAAAAATCAAATAATGCTTTACGCTGCGAAGCAGCCACGCGAATGACAAATAAATGCCATGCAGACTCATTATCGGCATCTGCGCGCGGTAATTGAATCGGCAAATCAGCCAAAGCAGTTCGGTAACGCGCGACCAGCACACGACGCCGCTCAACAAACTCAGGCAAACGCTGCAATTGCGAGCAACCCAGTGCAGCTTGAATATCGGTCATACGATAATTAAAACCCAATTCAAGCTGCTGGTAATACCATGCCCCATCACTCGGTTGCGTCATTTTCTGCGGATCGCGGCTAATCCCGTGGCTGCGTAAGCGCAGCAATCGGTGATACATCGCCTCATCATTGGTAGTGACCACCCCCCCCTCACCGGTCGTTACGATCTTTACCGGATGAAAGCTAAAAACGGTTGCTCGGCTGTATTGGCAAGCGCCAACAGGCGCTCCTTGATGAGTCGCGCCAATTGCATGCGCCGCGTCTTCCAACACAACAAAACCATATTGAGTTGCTAATTGATCCAACGCTTGCATTTCACAACTACGGCCAGAAAAATGCACAGGGATAATTAGCTTTGGCAGGCAACCAAGCTGGGCTGCTTGCTTTAGTTTCTCATTGAGAAGCTCCAGATTTATATTGCCCGTATCTATCTCTACATCAATAAAATCAACTTTTGCATCGCAATACCTAGCGCAATTCGCGCTAGCAACAAAAGTATTTGGGCTAGTCCATACCCAATCGCCCGCACCTATATCAAGTGCAAGGCAAGCTAAATGCAAACCAGCAGTGGCACTCGATAAAGCCACTGCATAACGCGCACCAGTGGCTCTGCAAATTTCATTTTCAAACCGTTCAATCGCTGGACCTTGAGTCAAAAAATCCGAACGCAAAATCTCAAGCACCGCTGCTATATCTGCATCACTAATATCTTGGCGAGCATACGGAATCACATCTCTCATTTCACTTGACTATCCAAAACCTGCAATTGCTTAATCGATAAAAAATCGCTATTGGTATCTGACGTGTACTTAAATCCCGCGACAGCGGGCTGGCCAATTTCGCCTTTACCATTCCTAAAATAATCATCTTGGACGTTAAATTGAATCGATGGTGTAATCACATAATGATCAGTAAATTCGATCGTATGCAGGCTATCATCACGTGATATCATCATTTCGTGTAATTTTTCACCCGGCCGAATCCCAATAATGTGCCGCTTAGCGTGTGGAGCCATGGCGCACACCAAATCGACGATACGTACCGATGGAATTTTCGGGACAAATAGTTCACCACCATACATGCGCGCAAAGCCCTGCAAGACAAAGTCGACGCCTTGATCCAGCGTAATCCAAAAACGCGTCATTAATTCGTCGGTCACGGGCAATGAAGTTACGCCCTCTGCGATTAGCTTCCGAAAGAAAGGCACCACAGAACCGCGCGAGCCAACGACATTGCCATAGCGCACCACCGCAAATCGGGTTGGATGACTGCCAGTCATATTATTGGCGGCAACAAATAGCTTATCGGAAAGTAATTTAGTAGCGCCATACAAATTAACTGGGCTAGATGCTTTGTCGGTCGACAGGGCAATCACTTTTTGCACGCCATTTTCTATCGCTGCATTGATCACATTCTCTGCACCATTCACATTGGTACGAATGCATTCTGTTGGATTATATTCCGCAGCTGGCACCTGCTTAAGCGCCGCCGCGTGGACGACAAAATCAATACCACGCATTGCCTGCTTTAGTCGCTCAGCATCGCGCACATCACCTAAAAAGTAACGCATACACGGAGCATTAAACTCTTGCTGCATCTCAAATTGTTTGAGTTCGTCACGCGAAAATACCACCACGCGACTGGGCTGATACTGAGCCAAAATGGCGCGAATAAATTGCTTTCCAAATGAACCAGTACCGCCAGTAATCAGTATCGATTTATTATTAAACATGGAATATCACTTTTAATCAGTGTATTGCGCAACGAGATAGCGGCCAGATAGTCCATCTAAACTCCCTATGCACAGTTTACTTGCTACGTTAGCCCACATTATCGTACAAAAAGCACTACCTACGGTGGCGATGCCTTTCCATAAAATGATTGCATGAGTCATTAATTTAGTCAGCAAAATATAATCTACATCTTAATAAAAAGGGTGTTACCAGCGGTAACACCCTTCTGTTTCATTAAGAATGCATATTATTTATTTTGGCAAAACTCTTTCAAGTAAGCCGAGAACTCAGCGCCCACTTCATGATGCTTCATGCCCAACTCCACCGTCGCTTTCAAGAAACCAATTTTGCTGCCGCAGTCATAACGCGTGCCTTGCAGTTTGTGCGCGAGGATGTGCTGCTCTTGCATCAGTGCGAAAATACCGTCGGTGAGCTGGATTTCGCCGCCTTTGCCTGGCTGTACGTGTTGCAAGTGATGGAAAATGCGTGGCGTAAGTATATATCGGCCGACAACCGCTAAATTTGAGGGTGCTTCTTCAGGTTTTGGTTTTTCGACGATATTACCAATCCGCAAACGACCTGAGTTTTCTGCAACTTCAACGATACCGTAGCTGCCCGTTTCTTCGTGTGCTACCTCTTCTACGCCGAGCACCGAGCAATGCGTGTCGTCAAACACGTCAACCATGCGTTTCATTTCAGAAACGCCGTTACCATCGATCAAATCATCGGCCAAAATCACTGCAAATGGCTCGTCGCCAACAACAGGTTTGGCGCACAGTACGGCATGACCCAGACCCAAAGCTTCAGGTTGGCGAATATAGATGCACGTAACTGACTTAGGTATAATCCCGCGCAAAATTTCTAATAATTTGGTTTTTTGCTTAGATTCCAAATCCGCTTCCAACTCGCCCGCTTTATCAAAATGGTCTTCGATGCTGCGTTTATGTCGACCGGTGATAAAAATCATTTCGGTAATCCCAGCTGCCAGCGCCTCTTCTACCGCATATTGAATCAGCGGCTTATCGACAATCGACATCATTTCTTTTGGGCTAGCCTTGGTGGCTGGCAAGAAACGGGTCCCCATACCGGCGACGGGGAAAACGGCTTTGCGAATTTTTTGCATGGGATTTCCTGATTGAGTTTGATTGGGTGTGAGTAGGCCAAGGCGCAATGCCGCGCCCAGAACTTGATCGGATTGTTTAAGGCTCAACTCATCCTGCCACTGCGACACAGCCGAACGGCCAAGGCCGAGCGCGTCAGCTAGACGGGTTTGTGAACCAAATATTTGTAGGGCTTCAGACTTACGCATGGCGTTATGTTTAATCATTTAAACAGCAAAGTCAACGATTAATTTATTTGAAATATTGTTTAAAAATTTAAACAATATTTCTACATCATCCAGCGACTTCGCCAAAATGATCTAGCGTTAGCCCCACAATATCTGATTGTGCAATACTGCACAGTGCGCTAGGCCACAATAGATAGGTATATTCATCTAGGAAAAGCAAGTTGACGGATGCAAGCAAATACCCATCAAGCCAGCAACTGAATCAAATCTTCTTCACTTAACACCCTCACACCCAGCTCTTCAGCTTTTTGCAATTTAGAGCCGGCAGCTTCACCAGCCACAAGGTAATCGGTTTTTTTCGACACACTGCCCGACACTTTCCCACCCGCCGCTTCAATCATCGCCTTAGCGTCATCTCGACTTAACGTGGGCAACGTACCGGTCAACACCAGCGTTTTACCAGTCAGCACCCCTTGTTGCACAGCATCCATCGCTGGTAGCGCAGCCAGCAACTCAGCGCGCAGCGCATCCAATTGCGACAACAACGCAGCTGCTGGCGTAGCCAGCCAATCCAACAAGGACTGCGCAACCTCTTTGGGCAAACCTGCATCTTGTAAACGCCCTAGACTAAACGACGGTAATTCAGCCAAATTGCTGATCGAGGCCACTAATGCATTGCAACGCGCTGCGCTCAGTTTGGGAATTTCTAGCGCTGCCAATAAAGCCGCAGGTGTCAGTTTTTCGCGCAAGGCCGGATTAGGCGCATGCTCGCCTTGTGGCGCGACGCCCAAGGCCAGAAAGTCGTCGATGACTTGCTGATTGTG
>CAUPHX010000060.1:0-11555 GCA_963511125.1 uncultured Deefgea sp.
ACCGCATCCGCGCCAGCTTCAACCAAGGCTAAAGCGGCTGCGGCAGTGGCGATGTTGCCACCGATCATGGCGGTTTTTTGTTACTCGTTAATGGGTAACAAAGTTTCTATGTTGGTATATCTGATGGTATATGCAAAAACAAGAACACAACAAACCTAGCAAATATGCCACATAGAGCACCACAGTTCGATTCCTGTCGGGCAAAAAGCCCCAAATCACTGGGGCTTTATTGTTTTTAGTAGGTGCTCATTGAGGTCGGCCAAGACGGCTGTTAAATTCGTCAGACAATTTCTGCTCCATTTGTCCTTCTTTGCGTAATTCAGCTTGATTATGCCGATCGCGCAGCGCTTCAAATGCTTTGACCTTCTTTTCGCACTCTTGCCATTCATTTTTACGGCGTTCGTATTCTTGCGCCAGTCGCTCCACTTCAAAAATTTGCTGGTTCGCGGCGCCATCGAGTTTGGCTAAAAAGAGTTGGTAATCGCGCCACTGACCAATCGACATCCCAGTTTGTGCGCTGTTAGCGAGGCGAGCACGGTACTCGTTACGAAAACCATCCACTTGTTCCAACTTGCTGCGCGCCAGCAACCACGCGGCTTGCGCAGCCTGCATCAAACGCGAAGCGTCTTCGCGCCGATCAACAGAGAGTTGCAGTAAAAATGCAAAGCGAAACTTGGCCACGAGAATTACATCCCGAACAATTGGGCGAGCTTCATTCTAGCGCCCTCGTAGCTTTCTTGCTCGTGGATTGCCTGCTGCAAAAAGGCTTCAAAGCCGGGATGGCGACGAATCGCTTCATCGAGTATCGGATCAGAACCTGGCACATAAGCGCCGACGCTAATTAAATCGCGGCTACGCTGATAGCGGGCGTAGAGGTGTTTGAATTTGCGTACCAGATCAAGCTCCTGCTGGCTAATGATGTCGTGCATCACGCGCGAAATCGACGCTTCGATGTCAATCGCGGGGAAATGCCCCGCCTCAGCCAATTGGCGGGATAACACAAAGTGACCATCCAAAATCGCGCGTGCGTTATCGGCAATCGGGTCTTGTTGGTCGTCACCTTCGGATAAAACGGTATAAAACGCCGTAATCGAGCCACCACCTTCACGGCCATTGCCAGCGCGCTCGACGAGCTGCGGCAAACGCGCAAACACCGACGGTGGATAGCCTTTGGTCGCCGGTGGTTCGCCAATCGCCAAGGCGATTTCGCGTTGCGCCATCGCATAACGAGTCAGTGAGTCCATAATCAACAGAACATTTTGCCCCTGATCACGGAAATATTCGGCGATACTGGTCGCATACGCGGCGCCGTAAAGACGCAATAAGGGCGGCGTATCGGCAGGCGCGGCGACGACCACACTGCGAGCGCGGCCTTCGTCACCGAGAATATTCTCGATAAAATCTTTCACCTCGCGGCCCCGCTCGCCAATCAAACCGACCACGACGACATCGGCCTTGGTATACCGCGCCATCATGCCCAGCAAGACCGATTTACCGACGCCAGAGCCGGCAAATAAGCCCAAACGCTGACCACGCCCCACCGTGACCATCGAATTGATCGCGCGCACGCCGACGTCCATGACGTCTTTGACCGGCTCTCTATCCATCGGATTATACGGACGGGCAAATAAGGGCTGATAACCGTCAAAATCAAGCGGGCCTTTACCATCGATCGGCCGACCAAGGCCATCTAAAATACGATTCAGTAAGCCCCAACCCACCGGGACTTGGCGACCATGATCTTCCATGCGGCGCTGTTCCGCGCGTGGCTGACCATACACCGGTTCCCAAGCGGAGAAATCCTCATGCGGCACCACGGCAGCCCCCGGCTCAACACCGTAGACTTCGGCAATCGGCATCAAAAACAAACGCGCCTCTTGAAAACCGACGACCACCGCTTCGACAGGATGCCCGCTTGGCGTCATCACATTGCACGATGCGCCAATCGGCAAACGCAGCCCGACTGCTTCGAGGACCATGCCCGAAACTCGCGTTAAACGACCGCGAGGCAACCATGGACGCACTGCTTTCACAGCGAGGCCACAGTCATTGAGGTACGACTGAATGAGATTAATCGACTGCGTCATTTTCTGCCGTAGACGAGTCTTTTAGACTGGCTGGTTTTGGCTCTTCAAGGGACTTGCTCGAAGTAGGCTCATCAACATCAACATCAGGGTATACACCCCAAGCCAATTCAGGATGTTGGCCACGCTTCAATACCTTAATTATTTTCTCCCAGCGAGATGCTAGGGTATAACTCAGTTGGGTCGCAGGGGTTTCAATTTTGCAACTGCCACTTTGCATATTGGGATCAGGCACAATACGCCAGACATCGGCGGGCAACTCCATATGCAAAGCCGATTGCAGTAACTCGGCATCATCCAACGACAAAAACAGACGCGATGGATTCGTTGCGGTTGGCATCACCGCCAAGGCTTCACGAATCGGCGCAAGCAGTAGTTTGGGCTGATTTTTTAGTTCATCACAAATCATTTGCCGCGCCACCAGCAGGGCCAAATCCAAGACGGATTCGGCCAGTTGCGTATCCGCCGCTTGTAGGGTGTCAGTCACGCTAGCAATTAAGCTTTGCAAATGAAGCACTTCTGCCTCCGCCGCCAAACGCCCCGCCTCTAGACCGGCTTGAAAACCTTCGTCGTGTGCTTGCTGCTGGATCGCTTCGATTTCTTCTGCGGTTGGATATGGCATGGCCGGTTCTAGCGGCAAATCAGACTCCGCTGATGCCATATTCACTGACGACAACGGCTCTTCAAGAATGGGGGCTTCCGCCACAGCACCAGCCTGACTCGCTTCAATTTCAGAAGGGGAAACTACGGTTTCGGCCACTGCGGCGGGCGTATCGAGTAATGAATTAAATTGCCAACGCTGAAATGCAGATAATTCTTCGCGTGGAATCACACGACGATGGGACCCAGACATGGTGCTCCTTAATCAATTAGCCCCTCGCCACCGCCGCCACCAAGGACAATTTGCCCTTCGTCGGCCAGACGACGTACGATTTTGAGAATTTCTTTTTGCTCGCCTTCTACTTCAGACAATTTAACAGGGCCTTTGGCTTCCAAGTCTTCGCGCAACATTTCGGCAGCGCGTTGCGACATATTTTTGAAGATCTTCTCGCGTAGCGCTTGGCTGGTGCCTTTGAGCGCAATAATCAAAGAATCAGACTGAATTTCGCGCATCAATAATTGGATACCACGGTCATCAATATCCAAGACATTATCAAAGGTAAACATTTTGTCTTGGATTTTTTGTGCCAACTCAGGATCGTATTCACGAATATTGGCGACAGCCGATGTCTCAACGGCGCTACCCATAAAGTTAAGCATATCGGCGGCCATTTGCACGCCACCCATTGCGCTTTTCTTGAGCTTGTCTGAACCCGACAAGAGCTGAGTTAATACGTCGTTCAGCTCTTTTAACGCCGCTGGCTGTACGCCCTCTAGCGTTGCAATACGCAGCAAGACGTCGTTACGCAAACGCTCGACAAAATGCCCCATGATTTCGGAAGATTGATCGGGTTCTAAATGCACCATAATGGTTGCGATAATTTGCGGATGTTCATTTTTAATCAGCTCGGCCACGGCGATTGAATCCATCCATTTCAGCGACTCAATCCCGTTATTGTCATTGCCTTGCAAAATCCGGTCGAGTAAGTTGGCCGCTTTATCGGTCCCCAATGCTTTGGTAAGAACAGAGCGAATATACTCATCGGCAGCACCCAGATTGGCGCGATTTTGCGTAGATGCAATAAAGTCGCCGAGGACTTTATCCATTTCTTCGCGTTTGACGTTATTCATATTCGCCATCGCAAAACCAAGCTTTTGCACCTCTTTCGGGCCCAAAAACTTAAAAATCTCGACCGCGCAATCCTCGCCTAGCGACATCAAGAGTAAGGCGCTGCGATTGACGCCATCTTCATTCATATTGGCAGGCATGCGAACCTCACTCAGGAAATCTTATTGGGGTTGGATTTGTCATCCGCAGCAACCGCCATCCACTCTCGTAGAATCGTCGCCACCATGCGTGGGTCATTTTTAGCCAACTCTTTGGCTTGCTGCAACAAGTCAGCAAATGCAGACATTTTTTGCTGATCTTCTTCACTTTCTGACTGAGTACCCGCATCGGCAGAGAAATGATCGCCCGCTGGCATCTCGCCCAAATCAAGCTCCATCGTACGCGCCTCTTCGCGAGAGCGTGTGATGTCCTTCATCAACGGTCGAACCACAAAGAACAATAAGTAGAACACCGCAATTAAGATAACAAATGCTTTTACAACTTCCGTTCCATTATTCTGAACATAGGTTAACGCTCGCTCTTGCAGCGGTTTTGCTTCGAGCGGAATCGATTCAGCAAAAGCCGCGTTGACAACATTAACCGAGTCGCCGCGCTCTTTATTAAAGCCAATAGATTCACGAACCAAATTATTAATTTGCGTCATTTCTGCTGGAGAAAAAGGCACATAAGACAATTTTCCGTCTTTGTCTTTTCCAGCTTTATAGTTCAACACCACCGCCGCCGAGAGCCGCTTAACGTTGCCTACGGACTGTTTAACGTGCTGTATTGTCTTGTCGACCTCAAAATTAGTCGTGCCTTCTTTACGTAAATTAGTGGCAGCGGTTGTTGCGACACCACTCGCAGCAGAAGCAACAGGCGCCGTAATCGGCGCTGTCGCTGCACCTGGTGGTTGATTCGATAATGCGCCGGGAACGCCCATGGCTGTGTCTTCAGCAGAGCGGCCACTTTGCTCTAAAGATTGCTGGCTACGAATCGCTGCGGCATTTGGGGGAGAATTAGGCTTGAATGTTTCTGAGGTTTGCTCAATTTCAGAGAAATCAATTTGTGCGGTCACTTCGGCGCGCACATTGCCTTTACCCACAATCGGCGCCAGAATCGTTTCTAAGCGCTCAACAAATCCGCGCTCAACCAGATTAACATACTGCAATTGTCGCTGATCTAAAGTGCCTTTATTCATTAAGTCTGCGGAACGCGATAGCAAATTACCATCTTGATCAACGACAGTGACATTACTGACTGGCAAGCCAGGAATGCTCGATGAGACTAAATGAATAATACCTGCGATTTGACCACCATCGAGCGTACGCCCAGCATGCAAAGTCAACACAATCGACGCTGAGGGTTTTTGCTGATCACGCAAAAACACAGTTTGCTTTGGGGTTGCTAAATGGACTCGGGCTTTTTCAACGGAGGAGATACTTTCGATCGAGCGGACCAACTCACCTTCGATAGCGCGCTGATAATTCACTTGTTCGGCAAATTGAGAAACACCAAACTTTTGATTATCAATCAACTCGAAGCCCGCATTGGCAGCCTTTGGCAAACCTTGCGCCGCTAGCTTTAAGCGAACATCGTAAATTTTATCCGCAGGAACTGAAATAGTGCCCGCATCAAGCTTATAAGGGATTTTGAGTTGCTCTAAAGACTGAATGACTGAGCCACCGTCTTTGTCTGGCAAATTGGCAAACAAGATTCGATAGGCGGGTTCGCGTGACCACAATAAGGAACCAACCACCGCAGCGATGATCACCGCCACCATCACCATCGCGATCATTTTGCGGGCAGCAGGCATCTCGTTGAAGCGCTGACGCAGCCCACCGATATTTCCTGCTCTAACTAAGGTGTTATCTGTCGCGACGCCCGCTTCTGCCATACCTTACCAATTTTCAAGGTCTCAGGTTTATACCTGCATACTCATAACTTCTTGATAGGCACTAACAAGCTTATTGCGCACTTGAACCATCGTTTGAAAACTCAAACTGGCTTTTTGCAATGAAACCATCACATCTTGTAAATTAGCCTCAGGATCACCAGACTGAAAAGCCACTTGCTTGGCTTGTGCGTCTTGCGAAACTTGGTTCACTTGATCGATGGATTGTTTAAGTAACTCTGCAAAATCGGGGCCACCCGACACGGCTGCCGGACTATTGACTGGCTGACCTGAGGCCAGCGCAGACATCGACCTTAATTCGCCGAGAACCTGATCAATTCCTTGCACGCTCATAACTACCTATCCTTCTTGGCAAAATTGTAGGGGTGCATGGCGGCGGCGGCAAGCAAATCCTGCACCATGTGGCATCAAATTATTAAATTACCGTCTTGTTCACGGTATTGAGCCAATTTATAACGCAAAGTTCGTTCGCTCATGCCTAATTTCTCTGCCGCAGCCTTGCGCACACCATGGGTCGACTTCAGCGCATCCAAGATCATATTTTTTTCCATGTCTTTGATATTCGCAGCAACTGGCTTAGCTTCAAGCGTGTCGTCCAACATCACTTCAGCGGCAATATTTGCCGCATCAACAGGCAAATACAAATGCCCAACGGCAATTTCATCCCCTGGAGCTAAGATCAATGCACGCTGAATAACATTATCCAATTCTCGAATATTGCCAAACCAGTCATAACTTCTAAGCGCCAGCTCGGCTTCGCGTGTGAATACTGGCAATCGCCGCTGGTAGGCTACTGCATAACGAGAAAGCATGGATCGTGCCAAAGGCAAAATATCTTCTTGCCGCTCTCGCAAGGCGGGAATTTTCAGTGGAAAAACATTCAGGCGATAAAATAAATCTTCACGGAAGCGGCCCTCTTTTACTTCGTTGGCCAAATCTCGATTACTGGTCGCTAAAACACGAATATTTAAAGCAATTGATTTTACCCCACCCACTCGCTCTAATTCACGCTCCTGCAGCACGCGCAGTAGCTTCGCCTGCAAAGGCAAAGGCATTTCGGTAACTTCATCCAGCAGCAAGGTCCCACCTTGCGCCTGTTCAAATTTACCGACGTGTTGGGTAGCTGCGCCAGTGAACGAGCCTTTTTCATGACCAAATAGGGTGGACTCCAGCAATTGCTCGGGTATTGCGGCGCAATTAATCGCCACAAACGGTTTGCTTGCTCGTGGGCTATGGCGATGAATATAACGCGCCACCACTTCCTTACCAACACCTGACTCGCCAGTCAACATAATCGATGCATCGGTCATGGCCGCACGGCGCGCGATGTCCATCAGCTGCCGCATGATCGGCGCTTCCGCCAAAACCTCATCCAAACCTAAATCAGGCAACAGATACTTTTCAACTTGCGCCAGTAATAAATCAGGTTCAAAAGGCTTAGGCAAGTAATGACAGGCTCCTGCATGCAGAGCGGAAACGGCTTTTTCAATCACTCCATAAGCCGTCATCAACATCACTGGTAACCATGGGTATTGCAGCTTAATCTCATGCAATAGGGTATTGCCATCCATAGGCTGCATTTGAACGTCAGATATCACCATACCCACACGAGTACTTTCCAGCAGAGCCAAAGCAGCAGAGCCGTCTTCAGCCGCAATCACTTGATAACCCCCCAACTCCAGTGTGTCAACCAAGGCCTCGCGGAGCGCATCATCATCTTCAACAATTAAAACAGGTAAAGCCATGTATTCCTTTAAATCCTGAGTGCTCGGCCGCCATTAGCAGCCAACCAAGCCAATACTTTTTTGCTCATCTCGCTGAGCGAAACCACTTCATTCGCACCGCCTTGAGCGATGGCTTCTTTTGGCATCCCAAACACCACACAACTGGCCTCATCTTGGGCAAAATTATAAGCGCCCGCTTCGCGCATTTCGAGCATTCCCGCTGCGCCGTCTTTGCCCATGCCAGTTAAAATCACGCCCACCGCATTACGTCCAGCCACATTGGCCGCAGAACGAAATAGCACATCCACCGAAGGTCGATGTCGATTCACCGGCGGAGCTTGGGACAGCTGGCACACATAATTAGCCCCAGAAACGCCCAGCATTAAATGCGAATGCCCTGGTGCAATATAGGCATGCCCTGGCAAAATTCGTTCACCATGCTCGGCCTCTTTGACCGAAATACGGCATAAAGAATCTAAACGATTAGCAAAAGACTTAGTAAACATCTCGGGCATATGCTGCGCGATCAAAATAGCCGGCGCATCCGGCGGCATAGGCAATAAAAAATCTTTCAACGCTTCTGTGCCGCCCGTAGAGGCCCCCACAATAATGAGCTTCTCTGACTTCATTAGAGGCCGCACCGACTTGGGTAACACGGCATCGGCGGAGTGGCTTGGCGCAACAACCCGCTCAGTCACTAAAGCACGCACCTTAGCTTTCGAGGCCATCCGAATTTTCTCCCTAATTTCTTCCGCGTAATTCTGGATGCCCTGTGCAATATCGAGCTTGGGTTTTGGAATAATGTCGATGGCCCCCAATTCCAATGCTCGCAAGGCGACTTCTGAACCATGCTCAGTTAACGACGAAATCATCAATACGGGGGTTGGCTTTAAACGCATCAAGCGCTGCAAAAAATCCAAACCATCCATTTTTGGCATCTCAACATCGAGCGTAATCACATCAGGATTAAGCTCACGAATCATTTCGCGCGCAATAATGGGGTCAGGCGCGGCGGCAACACACTGCATATCGGGCGCGGTATCGATCACTTCTTTGAGTAAACTACGCATCAAAGCGGAGTCATCCACCACAATCACTTTGATTTTATTGCTCATGCTATTTTCCTTATTTGCGCGGCTAAGAGAAGAGCTCTACATCACCACCCTCTTTCATATGATCGAGGCGATTGCCGTAGACTTTTTCTCGCTCGATAATCGTATTGTTGTGCACCGTTTTTAATTTTCGAATCAACACACGCCCTGTTTGAGGGAAAAAATAAACCTTACGGGGATAAATATCCAATAAATCTTCCGCCACAATCGGAATTCGCTCAATCGACAAAAAGTTTTTCACAAATTCAGCATTTTTCAATCCCACGTTTGAAACCGTAAACCCGCGTAACACATTGCCACCACCGAATACCTTCGCCTCTAAACGTGTTTTTTTTGCGCCCAGCTTCAACAGCTGATTGATGAGGATCTCCATTGCGTAGGTACCGTAGCGAGTCGACAAGCCATTCACTTTTGCCATACCCTCACCCGACTCAGGCAACATAAAATGATTCATCCCGCCAACCCCAGAAACAGGGTCTCGAATACACGCAGCCACGCATGAGCCCAGTACGGTAACCATCATCATTTCTCGTCCCGACACATAATATTCGCCGGGTAGAATCTTGGCCGCATCAATATCAAAATGCTTATCAAAATACAAAGTGGGCGCGAGGATCTCTTCAAAAGGAGAGTCAGACATCAGCGAACTCCCCATTCTTGTAGTGCATTTTCTGTCAGGCGATACGTGGTTTTACCACAAGACTTATAGAGGTCTGACAAAAAGTGTAGATTTTCAGAGTGTCCAACATACAATCGGCCGTCTGGCTTCAGCAATTTACCCATCTTTTGTAAAATCGTTTTTTGCGTCGCCTGATCAAAATAAATCATCACATTACGGCAAAATATCGCATCAAATTTTCCCTCTAAAGGCCAATTCGAATCGAGTAAATTAATTTGCTGAAACTCCAACAACTCACGCAATGCTTTTTTTGCCCTCACCTTATTGGCATTAGCGCCCTTACCTTTCAAGAAAAAGCCACGCTTGCGCTCAAGGGACATTTTGTCGAGCTTATCCAGTGAATAGACCCCCTTGGCGGCGGTTGCCAATACCTGCGTATCCAAGTCAGACGCCATAATTTGTACTGCCGGTTGCGCGCTTTGCAGTGCTTCCATGGCCGTCATGGCCAATGAATAAGGCTCTTCACCGGTCGAAGCTGCGGCACACCAAATACGAAATGGACGCGCTGTACTGGCTTGAATTTGTTCGGCCAAGCTTTCGAAATGATAAGCTTCACGAAAAAACGAGGTTAAATTGGTGGTCAGTGCATTGGTGAATTCCTGCCATTCGGCAGAGTTAGGATTTTGCTCCAGTGAGCGAAGATATTCACCAAAGGTATTGACATGCAGCGCACGCAAACGGCGGGCTAGACGGCTATACACCATTTGTTGCTTACTATCGTTCAAGCGAATTCCGGCGCGTTCATAAATCAGATTCACTACGCGGAGAAAATCGGCCTGAGTGTAACTAAATTCATGCTCATTTTTTAAAATTGAATTGTTTGCCATTTATTTTCACTCTCATTGCTTATTGCACAGAACATGGGGCTGAAGCGACAAACATAGCCAGATAGATCCAACGGGGTATTTGCACCTAGGCTTTTCCATAAAAGGTCCCGAAGGCAATACATAAAAATAAATTCTATTAACATCAAAAAACTTTTGCAATAATCGATGCTTTATATGCAAAAGGGGCCACCACAGCCCCTCTTACATTTTGCGTTTTTACATCAAGCTCAAAACTCTTCCCAATCCCCATCATCAGCCTTGAGCTTGGGCACGCTACGCGTTGCAGGCTTGGCGGCAGATTTTGGTGGTGCCTTACTGACTGAATGACTACCGGCTATGTGTGCAGGGGCACGTTTAACCACACTACTTTGCCCAGCATTCGTTTTAAAGATGCCCACCGTTTCAATCAGATTACTCGCTTGTTCTTCCAAGCTCTCGGCAGCAGCAGCGGCTTGCTCGACCAAAGCGGCATTTTGCTGAGTGTTTTCGTCCATCGTGGTGACGGCCTGATTCACTTGCTCAATCCCTGCACTTTGCTCACTCGATGCGGCAGAAATTTCACTCATGATGTCAGTCACACGGCGTACCGCCCCCACCACATCACGCATGGTATTGCCAGCCTGATCGACTAACTTGGAACCCGCCTCGACTTTCACCACTGAATCGCCAATCAAGGTTTTAATTTCCTTGGCCGCACCCGCTGAGCGTTGCGCCAAATTGCGCACCTCAGAAGCCACCACCGCAAAACCACGCCCTTGCTCACCGGCTCGCGCCGCTTCCACGGCGGCATTCAATGCCAAGATATTGGTTTGGAAAGCAATACCGTCAATCACCGAAATAATATCGACAATTTTCTTGGCCGAATCATTAATCTCCGCCATCGTCGTGACCACCTGCCCGACCACATCACCGCCTTTGACTGCGATATCCGAAGCACCAATCGCCAATTGATTCGCCTGCCGCGCATTTTCAGCATTTTGTTTCACGGTGCTGGTGAGTTCTTCCATACTCGATGCGGTTTCTTCCAAGCTAGCTGCTTGCTGCTCAGTACGGCTGGATAGATTGCTATTGCCAGCGGCGATTTCTTGCGAGGCGACATTGATGGTGCTAGCCGCTTCTTGAATATTACTGACAATATCCGCCAAACGCTCGCCAGTCGCGTTGGAGTCTTCTTTCAACTTACCCAACAAGCCACGGTAATCAGCGGTAATGCGTTGCGTTAAGTCGCCCTGTGCCAAGGCTCCCAAGACCCGCGCCACATCAGTCAAACCGGCCTCATTCGAGATCACCAATTGATTCATGCCCTCGGCCAATTTCAGCATAAAGCCTTCTTTGCCCGCCGGATCAACCCGTTTGGTGAAATCACCATTCACTGCGGCATCGACCAAATTACTCACTTCACCCTCAACAGCCACTTCTTGGGTGCGATCCACCCATTCCACCACCGAACCCAATCGTTTGCCATCCTTGGCAAATACAGGGCTAGCAATCAATAAGAAAGTCTTACCG
>CAUPHX010000061.1:0-11494 GCA_963511125.1 uncultured Deefgea sp.
AGCTTCGTCATAAATCACTAATTTGAATGACTGCGCTTGGCTTTTTAAGGCTTGGCGCATTTGTTCCACCGATTCCAAACTAATGCCTTGATCTTTCCCTGCGTACAAGCCCAAAACAGGCGACTTCAATTGCTTTGCAATGTCGACCGGATGTACCGGATTGTTGGCGCTTGGCGCGCCGACTAGGCGGCCATACCAAGCGGCGCTCGCTTTCACTTTTGGATTGTGTGCGGCATAGAGCCAAGTGATGCGTCCGCCCCAGCAAAATCCAGTCACTGCCAGCCGAGCCGGATCGCCCCCTTGCAGCGCCGCCCATGTGGCAACGGCATCAAGGTCTTGCATGACCTGCGCATCCGGTACTTGGCTGACCAATTCTTTGATCAATAGATTCACATCGGTAAACGCACGTGGATCGCCTTGGCGGAAAAATAACTCAGGTGCAATCGCCAAATAGCCCTGCTTGGCCAAGCGGCGGCACAGATCTTGAATGTGCTCATGCACGCCAAAAATTTCTTGAATGACGATAATCGTTGGCAAAGGGCCGCTGGCATTGTTGGGCTGCGCACTAAAAGCAGGCATTTCACCGATTTTGACCCAGCCCGTATCGAGGCCGGTCTCATCAGTTTGTATCGTCGACGCCATCACCGGCTGCACCGCCAAGGCAAAGCCAGTGAGCAAACTAGCCTGTAAAAATGAACGTCGTGTATCCAATTGCATCTTTAGCACTCCAAAAAAGCGGATTTGGGGCGTGCACGTCGCAAAGCCCGATATTTGAACATCCATCATAGCGTGAGACTCAAAATATGAAACTCGCTATTGCGCATCACAGCCAAGATTCATTCAAAAAAATGCTAAATTCCTCTCATTTTATCGACCAAAACGCATCGAAAATCCTTACTTTGCCAAGCAATGTCGTTATCATCAAACCAGACAGAATGCTCGGTTGCAACGACTAGGTTAAACTGAACAATCCGCCGCTATAGGCCATCAGCAACTGAAAAGAGGATTGCGTGGAGCTACTTATTCTTTCAATTATTTTTTACTCGATTGGTAAAAATGCGGCATTACTTGGCAGTAAAAATGAAGGTCGATTTAGATTTCTCGCGAACTTTGCCGCATCATTATTTTTTATATTGTTTGTACTTGGGATTTTAAAATATGGCATAAGCCATTTGCTGGCAGAAGCATTTGGTAATTCAGCCTTTTTCCAAATGTCAGGCATGTTACTGGTTTGGGGAGGCTACATGCTTCGAGTAAAAACGATGGGCAATCCAAATACAGGCTCACCTTATGCCGACATTTTAAATACGTATAAACACTTTCCGTACAAGAAAAACGTATTGAAAACAGGACAGATCATCGTCTGTGATTTCGGTGGTTTAGTCTTTTTTTCTATTTGGATTTTTCACCATTAAGCCGTCTTTTCAATCAACAGAATTGGCTGAATTTGTTAATTCTTTGTAATTTTCAAATATTTACATGAGTTCGATTGCTGCCACTCAAACTAAGCGTTGCAGCACAAAAAACACACAATGGCCATTCGCAAAGAATGGATAGATCGCGGCTTGTTTAAATAAAGGTATATCAACGCAAGCATTAATCATCAATGGCTGCATTGATATACCACTTAGACTTACTTAATTTACTTTACCTCAAACAATCTCGTCCTGGCGCTGTGGCGCTGTCGGTGCGCTCAACCCGTGCCAATCGAGTTTGCGGGTTAACACCATCACGCCGCTGAGTAAGCCAAACAAGGTCAAGCTACCCATCAATAAAGCCATGTCTTCCGATTGCAAAATCCCAAACAGCAGACCATACAATGCGGCGAGTACCACGGCAAAACCGACCCCACGCTGCCACGCTGCCAGTACAAAGCTGATGTAAAACCCAAGCAATAGCGTCGATGCGCCCGCCGCGATCCAATACGCTTTGCTAAAGCCAAGATGTTCAGACAAAGACAAAGTCAGTAAGAAAAACAGTGCCAACGCTGTACCGACCAAGGCGTATTGCACCGGATGGATGGCGATTTTCTTCATCGCCGACATCAAAAACACCGCGCCAAACATCACCAATACAAACAATTCGGCGTATTTTAAGGTGCGTTCATTGAGCACATAGCGATCAACTGGATCGATCAAGCGCAGGCCCAGCGTGGCGCTGGGGCAGGCTGCCTCGCCACACTTGGCGTTCACATTGCTGCCGCCCGTTGCCAATTGGCTGGTTTGCCAGCGCGCCGTAAAGCCTTGCGCGGAGACCGAGCGTTCAATCGGTGCGAAATTGCCCGTAAAGCTCGGGTGTGGCCAATTGCCCGATAGTGCCACATGGCTTTCTTTGCCAATGGGTTCGATCAAAAGTTGCGTCGTTCCACCCAGTTTCACATTGAGTTTAAAGTCGACACTGTGCTGGGCGTCGCTCAAGGCCACTGGGGCGTGTACGCCACTGCCTAAATTCGAGCTGGCCGTTCCCGGTGCAAATACCAGCGATGCGCCAGCCAGCGTGCCATGTAGTTTTTGAATCCCACCCACATCAGACAAGCTCAGCGTTAAATAGGGCGTTCCCCATTGGCTAGTGATTTTTTCGTTGCTGGATCTGGCTTTACGTTCAACGCTACTGAGCGGTGGCAGTGCAAACTTGCCTGTGAGTATCAAATCACTGCGATAAATTGGCGCTTCAAAAATACCGCGTTTCAGGCTCTCCACCGCCAATTGCCCATTCGCGGCAAATTGCTCTGGGCTCAGAATCAGATTGCGGCTGCTGCTTGTTTCTATCCATTCGCTGATTTTACCGTCGGGCGTTTGTTTTTCGATCAGCGTGGCGATGTTCTCGGTCAGCGGCAAGACCAAAAATGGCCCCTTCACCGTTTGCTCTCCGCCACTAAACTGGGCAATTTCGGCACGAACGTCATTTGCCCTTTGCTGCCGCTCAAACACCAAACCGCGTACTAAGTTCAGCGCAAATAACATTCCTAGCAATAATGCCACCAACGTGACGATTTTCCATTGCATTTTCATTTTGTTCCCCTTGTGATTTCAGCATCGACACTGCAGTGTGCCGTGTCGATGTGGAGGGAAAATGCGCGGAATGTGGAGATTGTGTGGAGATCAAAATTCGGCAGGGCGTCACGCCGAGTCCATCAAAGGTTTTGGCCTAAGCGTGTGGCAATTCGATGATCGCCTCGACGCCGCCTTCGACATTGCCAATCCGGATCTCGCCACCATGCAATTGAACAATGGTTCTGCTTAAAGCCAAACCAAGGCCGGTGCTTTTTTGGCCCGTGTTGGGGCGGGGTAGGGAATAAAAACGCTCAAAGAGTCGCTCAAGCGCATAGTCGGGTATTGCCTCGCCGTTGTTATTCACAGTGATCTGCACGGCAATACCCTTGTTAAGTAGCGCAAGCTCAATGTGCCCGCCCTCAGGCGTGAAGTCGAGCGCATTTTGCAGTAGATTGCGTATCGCTTGCTGTAATAAAAACGCTTCTGCATTGAGCGTGAGTGCTTGAATTTCATCGCTGGCGGTCAATTGAATCTGCCGCGTGCCCGCTTGCGGGGTGAGTGCGGCGATTACTTCGCGGATCAAATGATACAGATTGCAAGGCTGCGCATCTTTAAGCCCGTGCCGCGCTTCTAGTGTCGCCAACTGCAGTAAACGATCGACGATCTGCTGCATACGGTCGCTTTCATTGCGGATATGGCCGACAAAACGGGCGTGATCGGACTCATTCAGCGCGCGACCTTCCTCAGTCAAAATCTCCGCCGCACCACGGATGCCGGCCAGCGGTGATTTCAGCTCATGGGTTAAACCGTGAACATAATTTTCGACATAGGCTTTGCCTTCCAATTTCTCGCGCATTGCGCCGAGCGCCTCGGCCAGCGTGGTCAGTTCGCGATTGGCGGTAAAGCTTGGAATCGCAGCGGCTTGGCCCGCGCTGACGTCTTTGGCAAAGCGCGTCAATTTGGTGATGCCATGGCTGAGCCACCATGAAAATAGCGCGCCGATCCCTAAGCCTACCAGTAGCAACACGATGCCAGCGCGCCACAATTTGCCTTCGGAGCGTTCAATAAATGGCTGCATCGCCCAATTGGGGCGCGCCACGGTGAGTACACCGATGATTTTGTCGCCGTCCTTGATCGGCGCGGCCACGTGCATGATGGTGGACAGTGGATCTTTGGCATCGGCCAGCGTGCTGCGCGCACCGTACTCGCCGCGCAATGTCAGCGCCACATCGCGCCATTGGCTGAAATCTTGACCGACCGCCTGCCCCGTTGAATCGAGTTGGACGATGCCTTTGGCGTCGGTGACGTATACGCGAAGGAAAGTCTTATCCCGCGCCACGCCCCACACTTTGGCTTGTGGATTACGCGCAGCAAATTGCTGCATCGCCCGCGCAAAGCGCCCATCATCCAGCCTCCCAGCGACAAAATCCGGCTGAATCAATTCAGCCAGTAAATTGGCGGTATCAACCAACACCTCCTCACTCGATTGCCGCACCGCAGGCTTGATTTCGTCTTTGACCAAACTCAGCACATACGCCGCCAGCAAGCTCACCAGCAGGAAATAACCAAAGAAGATTCGAAGTGAGAAGCGCATGTGGGAGTCTTTTATAGAAGTCGTGAAGATCAGCATCGTTGATGGCTGTCGTGTCGCGTTACCTATTTTACGCACTCAATCTAATTCGTTTTGTCTCGACCAATAAAAATATAATCCCATACCTTGCATTACACAGTACCTATGTATATGCTGTCGTTACCCTACTGTGTAATACATAGTAGCCATTCAAAAGGAGTGAGCCTTGAAGACTCAGCTAAAAAAAGGGGCGCTTGAGATGTGCGTGCTGGCTGTATTGGCGCGGGACGATAGCTATGCCTATGAAATCGTCAGTACGCTCGCGCATTCAATGGAAATGAGCGAGGGCACAATTTACCCGCTAATGCGCCGACTGCAAGCCGAAAACTGGGTGAGTACCTATATGGTGGAATCGGCCAGTGGGCCGGCGCGCAAATATTATTGTTTAACCGAATGGGGCCGAATTAGCTTAGCGCAGATGCAAAAAGAATGGCGTGAGTTTATTTGTGAAGTTGACGCAATACTAAATACAGGGGCAATAGTATGAAACAAAATGAATTTATTGATGAGTTAATGTCGTATCTGTCGGGTTTGAGCGATGCTGAGAAACGGGAAATCATTCTTGATTACGAAGAGTATTTCCGTGAAGGTCGAGCGAATGGCCGTACTGACGCAGAAATTGCGAATGGATTAGGGTCACCATTCGATTTAGCTCAAGATACTTTAGAAAAACATTCAATAGCGATCGTGCCAACTACGCTGCCTTATGGTTTTGAGACTGAAGAACGCTCTGGTAATCGCTGGTTTAAACATGCATGGCATTTATTTAAAAAATCTCCGATTGTTTTTATCGTAATAGCGGTTTTATTTGGACTTTATCTTTATCAGGTAGAGGGTAGTGCTTATTACGTAATTCATGAAAATTTAGCAAATTCAGTAGTAACTTCTCTGATTATCATTTTTGCATTTCAATGTGAGCATAAGAAATCTATTTTCGAATTTGATCAACATAAAAACAACTTCATCTTGTTGCTCAATATCATTTGTGCGTCCTTGCTATGGTTGATACTCGTAGTCGCTGAAGAATATATGGCTAGCTTGATTGGCGGTCGTGAATTTGGTTTAGATTTATACAGCGGAGAAAAATCATGGGCCGAGCAGGTATTCAGCTTTGTGTTTTATTGCGTGGCAATAATGCTGTGTTTTATGGTTTCTGCGCTGATCATCATTAATAAAGTTCGTTTCGATATTGCCTATAAAATCAGCTTTCGGGCAGGTTTGCTGTATTGGAAGCAAATTATCTGCTCTATGTTGATTGCATTCGGTTGGCTATTATTGGTATTTATCGTTATCATTATATTTTTAAACGTAGGCGCTTCCGCCACCAACTTATCCATTGAAATGGAAAAAATAATGGGGGAGGGGTTTTTTATGACGACATTGCTAATGATAATTATGTCACCCATGTTTTTACTCAATTACACCGCTTGGGCTGCCGTATTCCGCGACGGCTCAATGAAAAATACAGTGAATCAAATCAATTAACTTTGTGCCTAACTTTAGGATTGATCGGACGGGTATCGCTTACCCGTCTTTTCTAAAAAGCCTTAGCTTTTCTCCAACGCATACCCAAACCCGCGATGCGATTTGCAATCGGGTCTAGGTCGGGGCGGATGGTGCGCGGTTTGGTGCCCTACGCGGCGGTTGACCAATTTCAAGCATTGAGACTTTTTTCCATAAAAATTTCAGCGATATGATTGTCGTTGTACTTGGATATTTCATAAAAGCCATTTTTGAGATAAACGCTCATTGCTGATTCATATTTTTTCATCGTATCGAGTCTGATTTTGTTCAAACTTTTTTGAGTGGCAAAACTGATCGCATGATCCATTAGCATTTTGCCGATTCCTTGTCTTTGGTGAGAAGGCAGGACGAAATAGCGTTTGATTTCTCCTATACGCTCAGCACTATCTATCGTGCGTATCGCAATACAGCCAATAATCATCTGATTGCTTTCCAAAACCCAAAAGTCGCCACCACAATCTTGGTATGTTTCTTTGATGTTTAGAATGTCTGACGGTAAATTGGCGCGGTCAAATGGATTGCCACGTGATTCCTGCATGACTTGTAGAAATGCTAGTAATTTATCGTGTAAGTCTGGATTGAACGAAGTGAGTTTCATACACAGACCCTTAGATTTTCTCAAGCGCATACCCAAACCCGCGATGCGTCGCAATCGGGTCGAGTTCGGGGCGGATGGTGCGCAGTTTGGCGCGTAGGCTTTTGATGTGGCTGTCGATGGTGCGCTCAAAGCTGTCTTCTGCGGCTTCGCCCAGCGCGTCGAGTAATTGGCTGCGGCTAAACACATGGCCGGGATGTGCGAGTAGCGTAATTAGCAGACGATATTCGGATGGCGTGAGCGTCAGGTTTTGCCCGGCAAACTGTACGCGCTTGGCTTGGGTATCGTGCTGAAACAAATGATCATCAATGCTTGGCTGGCTACACGTCGATGGTTTTTGGCTGCGTTTTAAAATCGTTTTAACGCGGGCCGCCACTTCACGGGGGCTAAAGGGTTTGACGACGTAATCATCGGCCCCCAATTCCAAACCTAAAATTCGGTCAAATTCCTCGGCGCGGGCGGTGAGCAGCAGCACGGGTATTTCGCTAATTTTTCGCAGGCGCTTGAGCACTTCTAGCCCGCTATCGTCGGGCAGGCCAATGTCCAAAATGACTAAATCAGCCTGTGGCGCAGCGGCCTCGCCTTCTCGCGCCAGCGCGCACCACGTGACAGCAAAGCCTTCTCGTTCCAGCGCAAAGCGCAGCGTGTCGGCAATGGCGAGTTCATCCTCGATTAAAACGATGTGCGGATTCATAGGGGTATCGGCAAAAAACGATGTTGAGTGCAACGGTAGCAGTATCTGGCGGCTCGGCATAGCAACATGTGCCGCGCCAATAAAAAAATCGCAGCAGGCGATATCGTGCGGTGAAATCAGTTGGCTTGACTGCGTGGCGCTCGTTTCACTGTGATAAGGGCGCAAAAAACGGCAGGTCTGAAACCTGCCGTGGTATGGCCTTGTAAACACTAATGAATGCAAGGCCAGAGCTAAGTGCGGGTGCAACAGTTTTATGGCAATGCGGTGAGGCAATGATGCAAGAAAACGGTTGCTTTAGCACTAGTTAAGCATGTCCAGCGCCAAAGCTTCTGCCACCTTAATCCCATCGACCCCCGCCGATAAAATCCCGCCTGCGTAGCCAGCGCCTTCACCTGCGGGATACAGGCCGCGTACGTTCAGTGATTGGCAATCGTCACCACGCGTGATGCGTAGCGGTGAGCTGGTGCGAGTTTCAACGCCAGTGAGCACCGCATCGTGCATATCGTAGCCACGGATTTTTTTGCCGAATTCAGGAAGTGCTTCGCGCATGGCGCTGATGGCGTAATCGGGCAAGGCGCTGGCCAGATCAGTCCAGTTCACGCCGGGTTTGTACGAAGGCTCGACGCTACCGACGTCTTTCGAGGCGCGAGCAGCGAGGAAATCGCCGACCAATTGCGCCGGTGCATTGTAATTTTCGCCGCCGAGTACATAAGCATGGCTTTCCAGCTGGCGCTGGAATTCAATCCCTGCCATCGCGCCGCCGGGATAGTCGCTCGGGTTGATGCTGACGACCATGCCGGAATTGGCGTTGCGCTCGTTGCGCGAATATTGACTCATGCCGTTGGTCACCACGCGGCCGACTTCGGATGTAGCGGCAACAACCGTGCCGCCCGGGCACATACAGAAGCTATAGACGGCGCGGCCATTGGCAGCGTGATGCACTAGTTTGTAATCAGCAGCGCCGAGCACCGGATGGCCAGCAAATTTGCCCCAACGCGCTTTGTCGATCAAGGATTGCGGGTGCTCAATACGGAAACCGACCGAGAACGGTTTGGCTTCCATAAAGACACCGCGCTGATGCATCATCTCAAAGCTGTCGCGTGCGCTGTGGCCAAGCGCGATGACGACGTGTTCGCTGAGGATTTCGCTACTACAGCCGTCGACCAAATCAGTCACGCGAACGCCACGAACTTGCTTATTGCCGTTGGGTAGATCTTCCAAAATGAGATCGTCAACGCGTTGCTGAAAGCGAATTTCGCCGCCGAGCGCTTCGATGTCGGCACGCATTTTCTCGACCATGCCAACCAGTTTAAACGTACCGATATGCGGCTTGGCGACGTATAGAATTTCTTCCGGCGCACCGGCTTTGACAAATTCATTCAGCACTTTACGGCCGAGATGGCGCGGATCTTTGATCTGGCTGTACAGCTTGCCGTCTGAGAAAGTCCCTGCGCCGCCTTCACCAAATTGCACGTTTGATTCAGGATGCAGCGTGTTTTTACGCCAGAGATCCCACGTGTCTTTGGTGCGTTCACGGACCTTCTTGCCACGTTCGAGCACAATCGGTTTAAAGCCCATTTGCGCCAAAATTAGCGCGGCAAAGATGCCACAGGGGCCAAAGCCGACCACGATAGGGCGTAAATTGATTTGCGCAGGCGCTTGGCCGACAAAATGGTAACTGGTGTCGGGCGTTGGCATCACGTGCGTATCGGCTTTGAATTGCTTGAGTAATTTGTCTTCCAGCGCGCCAACATCCAAATCGATGATGTAGGCCAATTGCATATGGCCTTTGCGGGCGTCAAAGCTGCGTTTGAATACGCTGTGGCTGACGATGGCCGCCTCGAAAATGCCCAGATACGCGGCGATGGCGGTTGTGAGTTCGGCGTCAGTATGGTCGAGCGGGAGTTTGAGTTCGGTAATGCGGAGCATGGTCGTCCTTCAAGGTTGAGGTTTATTCAACAGGGTATTGCTTGCTAGCCGATAATAGATAATGGCTGGCTGTATATACGTCGATATCAATAAAAACGCCATGATGGTTTAAGCATCATGGCGCTGTATTTTATCAGGATTGCGCGTGTTATTTCTTTTTCGGTGCTGCACGGCCTTTCGCGATCAGTTCATCCAGCATTTTGGTGAGTGTCGCATCGTTTGCGCCGACCATCGATGGGCTAGTAACCCATTTGCCATTGACGATGAAAGTGGGAACACCATCAATCTGGTAATCACGTGTCGTAGTCGCTAGGTTTTTAAGCAGCACATTGGTCGAAAAACCATTGTAGTTGGCTTTAAATTTCGCCACGTTAATGCCTTGTTTTTTCACCCAGTCGAGCAATTTGGCTTCGTCGCGCAGTTCGATTTTATCTTGTTGTACTGCTTTCATCACGGCCATTTGATGTTTGCCGTCTAGCCCCATCGCTTGCAAGGCGAGGAAAATCTTGGCGTGGCCTTCCATATCATTGCGGCCATCCCACATCACGTGAACACGGCGGAAATTAACGTCTTTAGGTAATTTGGCGCTCCATTCTTTAATCACCGGCTCAACCGAGAAGCAGTGCGGGCAGCCATACCAAAAAAATTCGATCACTTCTTGTTTGCCGGCAACGGCAACGGGCATTGGTTTGCTGAGGGCTTTAAAGTCTTTGCCTTCGGTAAAGGCAAAAGCGGCTGACGCGCTCATTAAAGAGGCGGCCAATACGACGGTTTTAATCCAATTTTTTAACATACGTGTTCCCTATGGGTGGTAAGGCATCAGTGGACGGTGCTTCGGGGTTTTGCCCTACCTCACACCGAGCGCATAGCATCAATTCGCTTTAATAATGGCGCTGTCAATGCCATTGGTTTTCAGTTGTTTGCGTACTGTATCGATTTCAGCGGCAGAATTAAAGGGGCCAACACGAACACGATGCCAAATTCCTTTGTCTGGTACATCGGAGGTCAGAATTCTGGACTCCACCCCGATAAGGGCCAGTTTGGCTTTCAAGTTATCGGCATCGCCTTCATCTTTGAACGCCCCCACTTGTAGCCACGCGGGTTTCATCGGCTCGGGACTGGCGCTGGCGGCAGGTTTTGCTGCAGACGCTTTGGCGGCGGATGCTTTCACTGCTGAAGCTTTGACGGCGGCGGGCTTGGCTTCGCCCGCTGCTTTTTCGTCGAGTTCAGGCAGCATTTTATAGAAATCGAAGCGTTCTTCGCTGGCGGTGGCTGCGGCGGGTTTGCTCGCGGTGACAGTGGCCGTTTCTGTTACTGGTACAGGTGCTGGATTGTTTAATTCTTTGCCATTGCCGGGGTGCAAAACCTCAGGCGCTGCAACGGCGGCTTCGGGCGCTGATCCCACCGCGTCGGCTGGCGTGGTTTGATCATTTTTGAACGGGCTACCACTGCGATTGATAAACAGCGCAACCACCACCGCGATGGCGATACCTACAAATAAACCCAGCAAAAGACCGGTAATCAGCGAGCTACCGCCACTTTTCTTATTGTTACTGACGCTCGCGGTGCGGTTGCTGCGGCTGGATTTCATGTCACGGCTCATGGTCAAACTGTCTCCGGCGAATTTCGCCTTGTATCTTGCGGCTGCATGCTGCTTGAATATGCGGCGCAAATAAATCAATCAGAATCGAGTAATTCTACCGTGCTTTGCATTTTGCAGCAGCGCAATATTGCCTTGGGTGGCCTTTAATGTGGACAAAAAACCGACAGTAAATCAAGAAAAGTGGCGTGCGATACGCAGACGCAAGTGTGTAAAAGGAGATGGTTGCTACCGTATTGATAATGATTATCAACTAATGTATATTGAATACCCAGTTTAATAAAAATATTCTATAAAAATCTACCAGGCGAAATGAACACGATAAGGCGGTGAGTGCGGTCTGATCCACTTCTCTGCTAGGTCGTGTGGATACTGTAGAAACTTCAAATTAATTAATCTGAGGTAAACCCCCGGCTCTGCCGGGGGACTCACCAAGGTTTGACCTATGCTTCGGTCGTTGTGAAGCTTCTATCTCGACCAAGAGAAGGAGTTTCAAATGAAAGAATATCAAAGTCTGAGTCATACGCGG
>CAUPHX010000062.1:0-11368 GCA_963511125.1 uncultured Deefgea sp.
ACATGCAAATACCCAGCATAATCCCCCACAACGACATTACTACCCAACACAGCTGGCGCAGTCACTAGACGGTTGGCGAGTAAATCTTGACGCCAAACACTACGGCCCGTTGTTTTCTCAAAGGCATTAACTTGACCTTTGGTATCTGTAACATAAACTTGCTGCTCATCAATCGCTAAACCTGCCCAGCTTGATACTTCGCGGGTCCACAATAAATTGCCTTGCTTGGCCCCCAAGCACGCAACTCGCCCTTGATAAGCAACAGCACATACAACATCACCACGAGCAGCGGGTGGTGAAACAATATCCGTCACCCGTTCTAACTCACTCGCACCGCGTGGCAAGGACACAGGCGCTTCCCACAACACACGACCATCAGCAACAGAGATCGCAGTCAGTCGACCTGCCGCTTGACCCAAGTAAACCACTCCATCAGCCAATACTGGCGGCGCGTAATTACGCAGCAATAGAGCCGGTTGTGGTCGTTGGTAAATCCATTTTAATTCACCAGTTGCAGCAGAAAATGCAGAAACTTTGCCATCACCAGAGCGAACAACGACAACACTTTCACCCACCACTGGCGCTGAAATGATTTCACTAGTTACTTGAGCTGACCAAGTCTTTTTGCCCGTCAAATCAAACGCCAGCAATTCACCGCTAATCGAGCCTACGGCAATAACGCCACCAGAAATACCTACGCCGCCAGCGACTTCATTTTCGACTTTGATTTGCCAACGTTTTACACCGCTGGCTCTTTCAAACAAGGCGAGCTCATTATTGCCACCGACTGCGGCGATCAAGTCACCATTAAAAGCGGGCTGAAAACGATGCTCTGTTGCATTACCTACCGAACTTTGCCACTGAACTGTAGTTTTTACTTGCGAGACAACAAGCGGTAATGGGGCCGGTTCAGGTGCATTACTGGTCGTACCACAAGCAGTAAGGCCAAGCACACTTAACAAAATTAGCGGTTGCAAACCATTCATTATTACTTGCTCCCTAAAATATCAAGCTTAATTTCAACCAACTTTAAATTGGGCGCATCCTTAGACAATTTTGCAATCGCTTGACGGTAAGCGTCTGCAGCTGCGGCTGGCTCACCTTTAGCTTGGTAAATATCACCACGGACCTCAGCGAACAGCGGAGAAAAACCATCCTCTTCTGGCGCCTTCATTAAGGCAAGTGCTTCAGTATATTTTTTATCTTCCAGCAAAATACTCGCCATGCGCAAACGAGCAGAGTCACGCAAAGAAGCTTCCTTGCTGTGATCAATGACCCACTGCAATTCAGTACGCGCAGCTGCGGCATCACCCTTAAGGTACTGCAATTTAGCAGCAATCAGTGCTGCACGTGGTGCATACGGTGTTTTGGCATAATCTGATTTTAGTAAGGCCAGACCGGCTTTAAACTTAGCATCCTCAGCTAAATTGGCTTCAATTTGTGAATAAACTTCAGCGGCTTTTACAATTTGGTTCTTTTCATACTTTTGCCAACCAGCCCATGCAGCAAAGCCAATTAAAAATACAGCAATGCCCAGTGCCATCCATTTACCCCAACTTTGCCACCATGCCTTCAAAGTTGCGATTTGTTCTTGTTCTTGTAAATCAAATGCGGCCATGCTGATCCCCTGAATAAATTAAATGCTAGCAATTACTTGAGCTAACTGATCTTGCGCTAAGGTCTGTTGTGCGCCTTGCTGCTCGCCAGTCAGCGTTTTTAAATTTGCAGTCTGCGTTTCAACTTCACCCTCGCCAATCACAACGGCAAAACGAGCACCAGATTGATCGGCTTTTTTAAATTGTGATTTAAAACTACCACTGCCACCATGATAAATAACATTCAAGCCAGCAGCACGCAATTGCCGTGCAACATAAAATGCATTTTTCGCAGCCGCCTCACCTTGGTGAATGACGTACACATCAAGCTGTTGCGCTGGAATAGCAACTTCATTGGCTTCGAGCAAGAGCATGACACGCTCGATACCAATCGCAAAACCAACCGCAGGACATGATTTACCACCGAGTTGTTCAACCAGTCCATCATAACGGCCACCAGCGGCGACTGTACCTTGTGCACCCAGCTGCGTGGTCGTCCATTCAAACACCGTGCGATTGTAATAATCCAAACCCCGCACCAAACGGGCGTTCAATTTATAGGCAATGCCCGCAGCATCTAGCAATCCTTTTACCAATTCAAAATGCGTTTTGGATTCTTCACCCAAAAAATCCATCAATTGCGGCGCATTTTCTGCCATCGCTTGTAGCACTGGATTTTTGGTATCCAGTACACGTAATGGATTGGTATACAGCCGACGCTTACTATCTTCATCGAGTATATCGACATACCCCTCAAGATACTTAATTAACTCAGCACGATGCGCTGCGCGTTCTTCAAGATTACCCAAGGAGTTTAATTCTAAACTCATCCCACTTAAGCCTAAGCGCGGCCAAAGATCGGCCAACATCACAATCATTTCAGCATCAACATCGGGGGTTGCAAAGCCAAAAGCCTCAACGCCAAGCTGATGAAACTGGCGGTAGCGCCCTTTTTGCGGGCGCTCATGGCGAAACATCGGACCGGTATACCAAAGCCGCTGAGTTTGGTTATAAAGCAAACCATGCTCGATACACGCACGTACACAGCCTGCAGTGCCTTCGGGGCGTAGCGTTAATTTTTCACCATTGAGGCTATCTTCAAACGCGTACATTTCTTTTTCAACAATATCAGTATGCTCACCCACACCACGAATAAACAAATGGGTCGATTCTACAATTGGCATCCTAATTTGTTGATAGCCATAAGCGGCCAACCATTCACGTGTTACTTTTTCAAAAAACTGCCAGCGAGCACCTTCCGCTGGCAAAATATCATTCATACCACGAATTGCTTGGATTGTTTCTGCCATATTTTTATTCTTTCATTTACACATTAGGGTATTGCATTGCAGCCATTACTCTACAATGCCTGCATTCAAATACATCTTAGACTTGTGTCAGTGGAATCACCTTAGCAACCGTCTCACGCCGCTTAATCCCATCTGCACCATAACGGCTTGCGACATAGTTCTCAACAATCACCTGAAACTCAACGGCGACATTATCCCCTTTGAGCGTCACATCTTTTTCGCCATCGACATAGACCGGGCACACAGGCACTTCGCCCGTGCCTGGCAAACTAATACCGATATCTGCCAGTTTTGACTCGCCCGGTCCATTGACCACACAGCCCATTACCGCCACTTTCATATCCTCAACACCGGGATAATCTTTGCGCCAAATCGGCATTTTTTCACGCAAAAACGTTTGAATATCTTGTGCTAATTCTTGAAACACGGTTGATGTCGTGCGTCCACAACCAGGGCAAGCAGTGACCAAAGGCGTAAAGCTACGCAAGCCCATCGTTTGCAATAACTCTTGCGCCACAATTACTTCTTTAGTGCGATCGCCATTCGGCTCAGGCGTCAACGAAATGCGGATCGTGTCGCCGATTCCTTCTTGCATCAAAATCGCCAAGGCCGCACTCGATGCAACGATACCCTTGCTACCCATACCCGCTTCGGTCAAACCCAAATGCAAAGGATAATCACAACGAGCACCCAAGTCGCGGTAAACCGCCACTAAATCTTGTACATGCGAAACTTTGCAAGACAGTAAAATTTTATCAGGTGACAAGCCCCATTTGATGGCTTGGTCGGCAGATTCAAGCGCCGACACGATTAAAGCCTCGCGCATCACTGCATCGGCGCTCAATGGTTGCGAACGTTTGCTATTTTCGTCCATCATCCGCGCAGCAATGCTTTGATCCAGCGACCCCCAGTTCACACCAATTCGCACGGCCTTATTATATTCAACCGCCTTTTCAATCATCAGCGCAAATTTCTCGTCGCGTTTACTACCTTTGCCGACGTTGCCAGGATTAATTCGATATTTGGCCAGTGCTTGTGCGCAGTCTGGATAGTCTCTGAGTAGACGATCGCCGTTGTAATGAAAATCACCAACCAGCGGAACTTTACAGCCCCAGTTTTCTAATTTGGTTTTAATATTTGCAACTTGAGCTGCGGCTTCGGGGCTATTCACCGTAATGCGCACGACTTCAGAACCAGCACGCCACAATTCAAAAATTTGCCTTGCAGTGCCTTCGGCATCGGCAGTATCAGTATTGGTCATCGACTGAACCACAATCGGATGGTCGCTGCCCACCCAAACATGGCCCACTTGAACTTGACGAGTTTTACGACGAGTAATCAGATTCGACATACGTTTATTTCAATTCCAAATTAACCACGTCAGAACCGGGCTTGAGATAGCTACTCAAGTCCACATTCTGGCCATGAAAATACAATTGAGTTTTTGGTGCATTACCCACTTTAACTGCAAATGGCGGCTTGCCATCGACGGTGCGCTCAATGCCTGGGCGAATGATTTCCGACAAGACCTTATTGCCATTTGCGTCAGTAATTTGCACCCAGCTATCGGTGGTCGATACGATTTTAATCGCATCCATCGAAAGTACAGCAGCAGATGATGCCTGAATTGTCGGGGCACTAGCGCTTATTGCAACCGTACTCGCACCACGAGCCGTCGCCACAGGGCTTGCAACACTTACCGTAGAGAGGACTGTTTCAGGCGTAGCCTCTACAGCGACGGAGGCCACTGGCAAATCAAGCACAGGCGGTGACTCAATTTCTGGTAAAGCCAACTCTGGATTACTAGGTTGCTGTAAAAACCAAAACGCCACAGAAATACCAATTATTGCCCCCAGCAAGGCCATTAAAACAGCAGGTGAAAAACTACGCTGTTTTTTAGCAATGTGATCAGCGGAGATACGCACCCCTGTCTCAAGTGGCTTATGCACGCTGGCGGTACTTTGCTGCTCATTCGGCAAAACTTCGGCTAGATACGCCAGCAAAGGCTCGGCATCAACATTGAGTAAGCGAGCGTAATTACGCACAAAACCTCGAATAAATAAATTACTCGGGAGTTCATCAAACGCTTCTTGTTCAATCGCATTGATTTGACGAACCGATAGCTTGAGCTGCTGTGCAACCTGCTCTGGCGTTAATTCAAGCGCCTCACGCGCATTGCGCAATTGACGTCCAGCAGGTAATAACGAAGAAATAGAAGGTTGCGGAGGAGTAAACTGATCAGTCATATTTTCCAATCTGTAATTTGGTTGCTTCTACCGAATCTGGAAATAAAGCCATTAATTCAGTAGCATAACGTTGTTCTGCGGTTTTGTTGCCAATCGCGTGCTCTATTTTAACGCCCAACCAAAGTAACTCGGCTTGTGGTGGCTTAGTTGCTCTAAACATTTCAATAAAAATTCGCTTCGCCTCTGGCAAATCACCCGACTTGAGTAACAAACTACTCAATTGATACTTTGCTTGCAACTGATTAGGGCGGAACGCCAAGACTTTTTTATACCATTCTATAGCCAAAGGAACGTCATTGTTGCTAATGGCACAATTGGCCGCGGCCAACATCGTTTGTTCCGGCGTCGGATATAAAGGATTACTCAGTGCAATGCCAAAATGATTTTGCGCCAGCTTCACATCACCGTTCGCGCATAAAAAATTCGCATAATTGTGATTAAGATCTGAATTAGTCGGTTCAATACTCAATGCGTCTTTAAATAATTTTATCGTCATGGCGTTGTCTTTTAAAGCCCAGTACGACAAAGCCATCACATTGTAAGCCAAAACGTATTTTGGGTCAGAATCTAGTGCTTTTTTGGCCTCAGACACCGCCACAGTGTATTGACCTAATTTGTAATATTCAGATGCTAAACGGGTACGGACCGAAGCGCGTGATTCACCATCATTCGCCCATACAAATTGACTCAAACCGAGAAACAACATGACAAGCACTAAATTTTTTTTCACGCACTGCCTCCAGTTTTAAACAAAATCGGTCGTGTTTCAGCCATTCGCTCAAGTCGACGTGTTTTATCTTGCACTTGACCTGCCAACTGACCACAGGCGGCGTCAATATCATCACCGCGGGTTTTTCGCACTGTTACAATATAACCAGCTTGCAGCAAAATATCACGGAAACGAACAATAGCATCTCGACTAGAACGTTTGAAACTTGAATTTGGAAACGGATTAAATGGGATCAAATTAATTTTAGCGGAAGTCGAACGCAGCATCGCAGCGACTTGTCGCGCATGCTCTGGCTTATCATTCACACCATCCAGCATCACATATTCAAAAGTAATAAAATCACGCGGCGCTTTTTCAAGGTAACGATTACACGCATCGAGTAATTCTTTGAGCGGGTATTTTTGATTAATCGGCACGATATCATCGCGAATGGCATCGTTCGGCGCATGCAAACTCACTGCTAGCGCAACAGGACAGTCTTCACGCAGACGATCAAGCTGCGGAACCAAACCCGAAGTCGACAAGGTCACACGGCGACGCGACAAACCATACGCATTGTCATCCAACATTAAACGCAGCGCAGCCACGACATTGTCGTAATTGGCCAGCGGTTCGCCCATGCCCATCATCACGACATTGGACACAATTCGAGTGTCTTCATTTTTGGCTTCACCAATACGCGCAGCGTCAAAGGATAAGCGTTTATTCGCCCACCACAATTGGCCAATAATTTCAGCGGTACTTAAATTTCGGTTAAATCCTTGCCGTCCAGTCGAACAGAACGAGCAGTCTAGCGCACAGCCGACTTGGCTGGATACGCACAAAGTACCACGGTCGTCTTCTGGGATAAACACGGCCTCAACGCCGTTGCCGGTACCAACGTCCAGCAACCACTTGCGTGTGCCGTCTTTGGCGATTTGCTCAGCCATCATTTCTGGCGGCGCAATATGGGCATCGGCAGCTAATTTTTGTCGAAACGATTTGGCGATATCACTCATCGCATCGAAGTCCGCTACGCCGCGCTGATGAATCCACTTCATCAGTTGTTTGGCACGAAACGGTTTTTCACCGAGTTGCACCATCAATTGGCCTAGACGCTCCGCATCGTAATCCAACAAATTTATCGCCATTTTTATACCCACCAAGGCTTGCGCCATTTTTATCAGTAAACTCCCCCTTCGCTAGCGAAGAGGAAGTTCATACAACTTGCACTACTTACAACTTAGGCTGCGTAAACTTCTGAAGCATCAAAGAAGTATGCAATTTCAATTGCAGCATTTTCCAAGCTATCAGAGCCATGCACCGCATTCGCATCAATGCTTTCAGCAAAATCAGCACGGATCGTACCTGCAGCTGCTTCTTTTGGATTGGTTGCACCCATCAAATCGCGTTTGACTTGCATTGCGTTTTCGCCTTGCAACGCTTGAATCATCACAGGACCCGAAATCATGAATTCAACCAAAGCGTTAAAGAAAGGACGCTCTTTGTGCACGGCGTAAAAGCCTTCCGCTTCGGCACGTGAAAGGTGTTTAAGTTTCGCTGCAACAACTTTTAAACCCGCAGTTTCAAAACGATCGTAAATTTTGCCGATTACGTTTTTAGCAACAGCATCAGGTTTGATAATAGATAGGGTAGTTTCAACAGCCACAGTAATCTCCAGTAACGAATAAGTAATTTCTAAAAAATGAACTTTACAGCGCAGCGTAATTTCAGCTAGCCTCTGCAAACAATAAATCCACTTAGCCCCTGCGCGTAACACAAAACGCGAGGCAAATAGTCTAGTAGTATAACACCATAGCGAGCGAGCGACCGATGAGTGATGGTCTTGACCCCATCTTGCAGCAGAAAGAACAGCATCAATTAAAAACCCAACTTTTGTGGCGGCTAGGCATTGCAGGCACGCTCATCGCCGTCGTATTGGGCGCAATCGCTTGGCTCGACCAAGAAAAAAACAATAAACCACCTGAAGTTCAAATCCCACAATTTGCCCCTACTGCCAGTGCCATCAGTGAAATTGCTAGGCCAGAACCCATTACTGAAGAAGCAATCAGCGAACCCGTCACGACAGCAACACCGGCATCTGCTCCAACAACAGAGTCAACGCCAATCCCAACTGTTGTGCCTGCGTCGACGACACCCCTGCCTACAACTCCAAAACAATCAGTAAAAAATGCGCCAAACCAAACACCGATCGAAACCATTAACAATATACCTAAGCGCCCAGTCGAATTAGCGATGGTGAAAACACCGCGAGCAACCCCCTTGGTCACCGCTACATCAAAACCTGCTGACTCACCCCAAACGGCCATTCAGCCCAACCTAAAATTTAACAATCCACAGGCCAACTTAGCCTCTGCGCCCCCCACTAATTCTCCCGCAGCGAACAACACGCAACTCGGTTACAGCGTACAAGCAGGCGTATTCTTGCATTCAAACAATGCAGAAAAATTACTCGCGCAAATACAAGCCGCAGGAATTCCGGCCTATCTTGAAACCCGAGTACAAATTGGGCCATTTAAGAACAAAGCCGACGCAGATGCCGCAGTGAAAAAATTACGCACCCTGGGTATCGATCCCATTGTAAAAACGCAATAAGGTGGTTAGACAAAAATGGTCTTGCATCGTTGCCTCACCTTGGCGAGCGTGATGTATTGTCTGCAACTTTGACGCCTCGCCATAAAACTATTGCCTGTGTACTTAAGCAAAAAGCCCATTTTCAAAATGGGCTTTTTTGTATTAATTAACAATACACTTTAGGCGCTCACCTACGATTTTTTGACCGCGCGACTCATCTCTATCCCAATACCACGGGTAGTTCTGGCGTTAAGGCTTGTCGCTGCGAAGTGGCTGATCCCAGCAAGGCATAGCCGACCATGCCACCATGGTCAGCAATAAACTTCGCAACAATCCCAGTTTCGCTGGTTTCCAAATGCCATTCACCCACCGTCCCCATCGCAGGCGGCGCAACGACGGTTGGGCATGCAGGGGTTTTGACCATCACAGGCATTGCGGGGTATTTAACCTCAGTCGTTACACCAGATAGCGTAGCGGCCAATGCCCTTGCCTGCTGCATAATCGGCAACACAAATGGCAAGCTTAATCCCGCCACTTCGGCACAATCGCCGACGGCATAAATATTCGGCTGACTGGTTTGCAAATGCCGATCCACCACCACGCCACGATTGATATGCAAACCCGCTGCGGCGGCTAACTCAGTCCGCGAACGCAAACCGACGGCTGACAATACCAAATCCACCTTGAGCATCGATTTATCACTCAAAGTCAGCACAAAACCAGCGCCTTCAGCATCGACTGCCTGCGCAGTCACTCCCCAATGGAACTCGACACCCGCATCGTTGAGTTTTTGTGCCATATATTCTCCCGCCACTTGCGGTAATAACCGAGATAGCGGCCATGCAGAGGGGTCAATCACCACGGGCGCAATGCCTCGTGCCAATAAATCATTGGCAAACTCACAACCGATCAAACCCGCACCCAAAATGGCAACGCGCTTGGCTGTTGCCAACCGACGATTAAAATGCGCAAAATCGTCCAGATCATTGACTGATAAGACGTCACTTGCACCATCACCTGCCATTGGCAACCGAATCGGATCGGCACCCACGGCCAGCACTAAATCACGATAGGGCAACACCGTATCATCACTCAGCATCACTTCTTGATTGTGCACATGGATCGACACCACTTTGGTCTGGCTTAAAATTGTCGCATTGAGCTCTTCGGCCATTTTGTCGGCCGATTTCATCAGTAATTGCTCAACGCTTTTATTGGCTGATAACGCGTTCGATAACATCGGCTTGGAATAAAACCCAGCATGGTCACGAGAAATAATGGTTAATGCGGTCGTTTTGTCTAATTTTCGAAATTCCCGCGCCACGTTATATGCCGCAAGGCCGCTACCTAAAATAATCACTGGCGCTGTCATTGTTATTTCCTATCAAAATATTCATTAAAAAAGCCGACCCAAGCCGGCTTTTCTTGCTACTACGCGGTGTTAAATTTGAACCATATCAAAATCGGCTTTCGCCACACCACAGTCCGGACAGGCCCAATCTTCTGGAATATCAGTCCAAGCGGTACCCGCTGCAATGCCCTCATTGGGCAAGCCCGCCGCTTCGTCATAGATAAAACCACAAACTACACATTGCCATTGTTTCATGATGAATTCCTTAATAGGTATATTGATATAAGCATTAATAATAATTAGCTAGGGCTATATACCCTTAGTTTTTTAAACCATCCAAAACAGCTTGGTAATGATTTGCGTGACGCTCTTCGACTTTTGCCAAGGCTGCAAATCGTTTAGCTGCTTTTTCCAACACCGCTTTGAACATGTCGGCGTGCTCTTTTGATTCTGCGATTTGTTCATCAATTTCTTGCACCGCAGCGTGCTGCCCTTCTTCTACCGCCACATGACGGAACTTTGGATACATTTCAGTGTATTCATAAGTTTCGCCTTCAATAGCGAACTGCAGCGCTTTGGCGGGCGACATATTGGCTTTGGGGAATAACAAATCTAAATGACCAAAAGCATGCATCACTTCTTGATCCGCCGTCGCTTCAAATGCTTCGGCTGTCGCCACATCGCCCATTTCGCGGCACAACTTAGCGAAGTAGCGATACTTGATATGCGCCATCGATTCGCCGGCAAAGGCGGACTCAAGGTTTTGGATCGTCAAAGAATCTGGATTATGAAATGGTGAAGCCATGGTATACCCCTTCGTTTAGATCGGCGAACCAGCACATGCTGATCGCCGATGAATATTGTTTGCTGACGAAGACAATATTACGAGGTAACGATTGATTTTACCAATGACTTATTCACATCCGATAGTTAGTTAAAATCTATTGACTACTCAAAGCATCGGGCAAACGGTGGATCGGTTCTAATTTTGACAGCAACAATGCTTGCCGCACCGCCTCAACCGCCGCATGCCGAGGAAAATTACGCCGCCAAGCCAAAATCACCCGACGCGATGGTATAGGCTCTGAAAACGGACGCACACTCAGCAAACTATCATCAGCGGCACTGACCGAAGTCGCAGGCAGCACGGTCACACCAATACCACCAGCCACCATATGCCGAATAGTGGTTAATGAAGAACCTTGCAAAGTACGCTGCAAGCTACCGACTGACATACTCTCACGATTCAAATCCGAACAAGTTTGCAAAACCTGATCACGGAAACAATTGCCTGGCGACAGCAATAACACGTTTTCATCGGACAATTGCTCAGAAGCAATCGACGCCAACTGCTCCCATTCATGGCCTTTGGGCGTAGCGACGACAAAATCTTCGTCATACAGCGCCTGAGTACTAATTCCACCTTCGTGAAAGGGTTCGGCCAGAATGGCTAAATCGATTTCGCCCTGCTTGAGCATTTCAGTCAAACGCGCCGTGTAATTCTCTTCGAGCAGTAATTGCATTTGGGGTGCAAGTTCGCGCAAGCGAGGTATGAGGTGCGG
>CAUPHX010000063.1:0-11307 GCA_963511125.1 uncultured Deefgea sp.
ATAATCCCTCCCATCGAAAATTCAGTCACGGCGCACCAGCATGGATCCAATTTTATTATTTCATTCACTCATCATGGGTTTGGTCGAAGGGATTACCGAATTCCTACCCATTTCATCAACGGGGCATTTAATCTTAACGGGCGACTTGCTCCATTTTCTGCCGAAAGCCAAACGTGATGTCTATGAGATATTCATCCAGCTTGGCGCCATGTTGGCCGTAATTTGGGAGTATCGCGCAAAATTCTGCACGACCCTATCGGGCATCAAACATCCAGGCAATGAACGCAACTTATTTTTAGGTATCATCATTGCGTTTATCCCCGCCGCCCTACTTGGCCTGATGTTTAGTAAAAGCATCAAAGCGCATTTATTCCAACCGATTCCTGTTGCAACGATGTTTATCGTCGGTGGCTTGATTATTTTATGGGCGGAAAAACGTCAACATAATATCCGGGTCGAAACGGTTGACGACATCAGCCTCAAAGACGCCATCAAAGTCGGTCTCTGCCAATGTTTAGCCTTAATTCCCGGCACCAGCCGCTCTGGCGCGACCATCATTGGCGGCATGTTTATGGGCTTATCTCGCAAAGCCGCGACTGAGTTTTCCTTCTTCCTGGGTATCCCTACGCTCGGTGCCGCGTCGATTTACAGCTTGCTCAAACACCGCAATGAACTGAGCATGGACGACTTTGGCGTGTTTGCCGTTGGCTTTGTCGCCTCGTTCATCTTTGCCTTTATCGCCATTCGCGCCTTGATCAAGTTCATCTCGACGCACACTTTCATTGTGTTTGCCTGGTACCGGATTGTGTTTGGTCTGGTGGTTCTGGCGACTTGGCATTTTGGCATTGTGAACTGGAGTGCGTAATCAGCAGTATTTGATTGCAGCCCTTTATTAACAATAGCTACAAACAAATACCCATACACCCTGTAAATTTAAAAAATCCCTTCATATTGGAAGGGATTTTTTATGTCGCACACACCGCCAACGATGAACAGCCCAAAGTAGCCGACCATCGTGATTTTGCGGCACACTGTCAGATTAGCTCTTTGATTGATTCAAGCATGATAAGCACTCAGCGTCGCACTGGTATTTTCTTAATTGTTCTCTCTGCCGTTGCCTTTGGCTGGATGCCGATTTTTGGTAGCTGGGCCTACGATAGCGGCGTCAATACGCAAGGCTTGCTCTTAATTCGGTTTACTTTGGCGGGGCTGGTGATGGCGGCAGTCATGCTGCTTCGCCGCGCTACATGGCCGCGCGGCCGAACTTTGCTCGGTCTCATGGCGATGGGCGGCATTGGCTATGTGGGGCAAGCGTTTTGCTATTTCTCTGCGCTGCGCCATGGCTCGGCCGCTTTGGCGGCTTTATTACTCTATGTTTACCCCATTTTGGTCACTTTGGCCTGCGCGTTTTGGTGGAAAGAAAAACTCTCCGCACGAACATGGGCCGCACTGGGTTTGGCCTGCGTGAGCCTCATCCTCACCGTCGGCCCTGCGGGTGGACAATGGCTGGGCGTCCTATTTGGTCTTTCCGCTGCGGTCATCTATTCGGCTTATATCATTGCCGGCAGCCGCCTAACACCTTTGGTCGGTGCCTTGCCCGCAGCAACGGTGGTGATGCTCTCCGCTGCAAGCAGTTTATGGTTGAGTACTTTTTGGAGTACACCCACGTGGCCGACCACAACCGCAAGTTGGTGGGCCGCTGTGGCGATTGCTTTGGTGTCGACCGTGGTGGCGATTTTCGCCTTTTTGGCTGGCTTAGATTTCCTGTCGGCCAGCGAAGCATCGACCCTGTCGACGCTAGAGCCCATCGTGAGTGTATTACTCGCAGCGCTCATTTTAGGTGAGCATTTATCTATGCTGCAGTGGCTGGGTGGTGCGGGTATCTTGGTGGCGGCATTACTGATAGCGCTTGCGCCGGTAATACCCGCCCCAGAATAATTACTGACTCGGCATCGTTTGCATCACCAGATCCGCTTCAATACTCGCCACGGTGGGATCAAGTGCAATCTTCGCCAAATACGGTTGTAACTTGCTGGCAGTTAGCGGCGGGCTTAAATCGGCGATATAAAAACCACCGCCCAATTCGCGATCAAATGCCATTCCTAATTGATGACGCTGCGCCAGTTCGGCCACCGCTTGACTTGGCGCTGCGGGGGTCGTTTTAAATTGCACAATCACCCGCTCGACCATCGCAGTTCGTACTGGTGTGCTCTCTGCGGTAGCGGTCGCACATGCGGTGATCGACATAACGCAGCTCAGACTTAACACGCTGCGTTGCAATAGTTTCATTCCGCGATTCAACATGGTTTTCCCTCACACAATCTGCAATTTCAATAAAAAATCCACCGCAGCACGATGACGACGGTGGACTGATTAGCACTCTACTCTTTATTTACGTTTTGCTGCGACCGCTTGCTGTACCCACGGCCCCCATTGTGCGACGCCTGGCTCTTCGCCTTTCGTCCACCACTTAGCAGCATAGGTTTTGCCATTCACCGATACGCATTGCCCCGCTACATAGGTTGAACTCGCTGACCATGCCGGGCAGTTACTCGGTGCTGGCGTGATGACGGGTGCAGTGGTTGGCATCACCGTTGGAGCAGCGGTTGGTGCTAGCGTTGGTTTTGGCGTAATCACTGGACTTGGTGTAGCGCCAGTGCACGCACCGATATCTTGCCACAAGGTTAAGCTGGCTTTCGGATTCCAGTTGGCACCCACATGCGCCATGTGCGTTGAACGTGCACGATAATTGCGACCACCAAACGTCACCAAATCACCCGCAGTAAAGTTTTTTCCCTCACTCCACGCGGCGTAGCAGCCCGCCACTGGTGGCACTGGTGTTGGCGTAAGCACTGGCGGTACGGTTGGTTTTGGCGTCACTACCGGCGGCAAGGTCGGTTTTGGTGTGATGACCGGCGGCGTGGTTGGCACTGGCGTCACAACAGGTTCGGTATTGTCACCCGCTGATTGTTTTGCCAAACGCACTGCACCTGCCGCATTCAAAATCCCCGCGCCGCAACTGCTGGTTGAGCACGTGCTAGCCGCTGGGAAAGCCGTTGCCGATTGTTTTAACAAACTCACTACGTCGTTGTATTTCAATTTTGGATTGGCGCTCAGCATCAAAGCCACCGCTGCAGCAACGTGTGGCGTTGCCATCGACGTGCCGTTCATGCCGACATAGCCCGCGCCATTGGCCGACAAATCAACGCGATCACGGCTCAGATTCACTGTTGAGGTAATCCGAGTCGAACCATTACCGCCCGGAGCGGCCAAGGTGATTTTGCTACCAAAATTCGAATAGCTGGCTCTTTCGCCTGCTTTACCCGTCGCCGCCACGGTAATCACATTCGCGCAATTGGCAGGCGTTGCTAGAGACGCATCGCGTTTTTCATTGCCGCCGGCCACCACCACAATCGCGCCCGCTGCGGTGGCGTCGTTAATCGCAGATTGGTAAAAACTTGGGCACGTGTTCGAGCTACCGCCCAAACTCATATTGATGACTTTGGCTGGATTTGGATTAGCAATCGTCGGATGAACACCGGCAGCCCAGCGAATTGAATCAGCGATGTCAATCGATGAACCGCCGCCTTTACCCAAAGCGCGCACTGGCAATAATTTTGCGTTATACGCGCCACCAATCACGCCAGCTTGGTTGTAGCCCAGCGCCGCAATCGTTCCGGCCACGTGCGAACCATGGAATGAGCTGCTGCCTGGTTGGTTATTGCGGTCGCCGCAAACTGATACTTCATTACTTGCGCACCAATCGCCTTGATCAAGCGCGGTGGGAATCGGTGCAATTTTGCGATTCGGGGTATTGATCTCGCAAGAACCGGCGCGGAAACAATCGCTAATGAAGGAATACCCGCTCGACACATAATTGCCGCTGACTGGCGACAAAGTACCGAGATCCGGATGCGGCACGGCACCGGTATCAATGACCGCCACCACCACGCCTTGACCCTTTACATATTCCCAAGCGCCAATAAAATCAGCACCATAATTGCTACCCGGCACCACCGCTTGCATGCCCCACAGCGAATTCCACAAACCATCATTGGGCTGAACCACACCCATCGGGTACATCCACACATCGGCTTCTACCGATTCAAACTCACCACTGTCTTGTAATTTTTTCAAATAGGCTTGCAGCGCTGCGCCAGACAGGCCTTTTGGCAACTGCAAAACTTGCGATTCGCCATCGCCCATCGTGAACGCATGACTAGCCGTGCCTGCGGTAGCAGCCTTAATGCTTTGGCTCACATCATTCGCACTCGCGGTGCGCATCATCAGCGATGGTTTTAACTTCACGACGATACGATCAATCACTTCGGCTTGCGCTGGCACACCCAAAGCGGTGGCCATCGCGGCCAATAGAATCTGCTGTTTCAATTGCATTGTTCTCTCCATCCTATTATTAAAATTGACTTGCCTTTTATTCAACGGTAGCGACCGTTTTTTTTCAAAGACGAGGAGAGCATATTGCAATGTCATGAAACATGAGCCCTAGGGTTTTCCCTTAGGCAATACCAGCAGAGCGCTAAGTACGAATCAACAATAAAAAAACCTGCGGTATATACCCGTAGGACTTTAAAATTAAGGCGCAATGGCAAATACCACCAACAAATAAATAGTAATGATTTTTATTAAGCAAGACCAATTTGTAACATTTCGACACAAGCTTCAAAATACCACCAATAGATTCGCTACTTTATGCCGCCAGAGCGTCCCGCTGAGCCAGAATCGACTCCGTCAAACTCGACAACGCCACTCGCTGCTGCCCCGCTTCGGTGAAATTATCAACGGCCAACCAGCGCGAATAGGCCGCCGACAGCGCTGTCCACTCACTATCGATCACCGAAAACCACGCGGTATCACGGTTACGACCTTTACTGACGGTGGCTTGACGGAAAATACCTTCAAAACTAAAACCCAAACGCTGCGCAGCGCGGCGTGATGGCGCGTTCAGCGCATTGCACTTCCATTCATAGCGGCGGTAGCCGAGCGCAAACGCATTTTGCATCATCAACACCATCGCAGCAGTGGCCAAGCGCGTGCCTTGCAAAGCCGGTGAAAAATGCAGCCAGCCGACTTCAATCGACCCCGCTTGCGGGTCGATACGCAAATATGCAGCCAAACCTAATACTTGACCTGATTTTGCGTCGACAATCGCATAATTTTGCGGGTCTTTCTCCTGCGCGCGCTGTTCTATCAACGCAAAAAATTCGGAATAATTGGCGTATGGGCCATTGCTAAAGTACGTCCACTGCGCGCCACTGCCAACAGAAAACGCCTGCCACAATGCCGCGGCGTGCAAAGCTAGGTCGAGCGGCTCGACACGGCAATCCCAGCCACTCAAAGTCACGTGCGGTGGAAATGGGGCAGGCAGCCAGTTGGATATCATCTCGCCCAGCGGCTGCTCGAACTCGTTTAAAACCATAAGATTACCTTTGCATGAAAGCGACTAGATCTGGGCTTTTGGTATTGGCGGCAACGCCCGCCTGATTTTCTGCGGTCTGATTTTGGCTCAACTTAAATTTGCCATCGAATGCAGTAATCGCAATTTCAATCCCCACAATCGCTGCCAGCATTTTCTGGATATATTCCGCTGGTGCATCGGCAATTTGCCACGGCTTTGCATGCCCAGCTTCATGCTGTGCGGTCATTTGATTCAGTAACACGAGCAGCCAGTCAGCATCCTCAATCGCTCGAAGCGTTCCCTTCACTTGCACCACCGCGTAATTCCAAGTCGGCACCACACGCGGGTCTTTGACTTTGCTGGGGAAATACGAGGGTGAAATATACTCGTCGCTCGCCCGAAACAAGGCCAAAATCGCCGAATCAGACTCTTTCCATAGCGGATTTTTCCGCGCCACATGGCCGCGCAATACGCCCAATTCAGAGCCATCGTCGTACCAATACATGGGGATTAAGTTTGCATTTAATCCCTCGGACGTGACCTGTACCAAGGTGGCCAATGGATTGGCCGCCATTAAATGCAGCAAGCTTTCGCGTTCTTTTTTCACAAAATGAGGAGGTGTATACATATCAGCACCCACATTTAATTGGGCTGGCGAGCAATACACCCGGTTCATCACCCGTCGCAATCGCGTAACCATCGCGCTGCCACCAATCAATCCCGCCAATCAGCTCTTTCACCTGAAAACCCAGTTTCGCCAATTTGTACGCGCCCCACGTCGAGCCATTACAGCCAATGCCGTCGCAATACGTCACATAGACTTTGCTGCGATCCCAGTCGGCGGTTGATTCTGCACTCATCGTCCGATGCGGAAATGAAATCGCGCCCGGAATATGCGCGGTTTGATAGTGCGCGACAGAGCGCGTATCAATGACGACAATTTGCGGCTCTGCCGCGATCAAATCCGCCGCCAAATCGGCAGAATCGGTGCGAAACTGCAATTGCGCAGCAAAAAAGCTTTCAGACTCTACTGCGGTGGCCAAGCCACTGGATATTACGGCACTCATGGTGTTACTCCTCGCGTCTCAGGCTATTCATACAACAGAATATAGCGGCATAATGGTCTTTTGTTGCAAACCAATTCATCCAACAAGACCAGACCAATGTCCGCACTCCCCACTTTATTTGCCGCCGAATCGCAGCCCGATTTAGCACTCCACGAGCAACTCACTCGCACGCTGCGGCGAGCGATTTTGGCTGGACATTTGCCACTAGGTAGCCGTCTGCCTGCTACACGCGTTTTGGCGCAGGATTTAAACGTATCACGTAGCACCGTGGAATTGGCATTTTCACGCCTAGAGGCCGAAGGCTATCTGCGCCGCCAAGTCGGCGTCGGTAGTTTTGTCGCGATTGCGGCGCGGCCAAGTACGCCAAGTTTACGCAAAACGGCGGCGGGTTTGTCGCAACGAGGGCAAACCATTGTCGACGGCGGAGCTTGCCGCGATGCCGCCCTCCCGTTCAAAGCCTTTACCGCTGGACAACCCGATCCTGCCGCATTTCCACGTGAGCTGTGGGGCAAACTCACGCTACAGCGTTGGAAACAAGACGGCGAACGATTGATGCGTTATGGCGATGCTCAGGGTCTGCCGCAATTGCGTGAGGCGATTGCGGGCTATTTGGCGCAATCGCGCGGCGTGGTGTGTGATGCGGCGCAGATTTTGGTGCTGACCAGCTCGCAACAAGCGCTGCAACTCATCGCTCAATTACTGATCGACCCGCATGATACGGTCTGGTTAGAAGAGCCGGGCTATTTAGGCGCACGCAATGCGATGCTATCAGCGGGCGCGAAAGTGATGCCGGTTCCGGTCGATGACGAGGGGCTAAATACTGACTTTTCAAGCAACCTATCGCCACCCAAGCTAATCTACACAACGCCTGCACACCAATACCCACTTGGCATTACGATGAGTTTGCCACGCCGAATGGCTTTGCTCGAACAAGCGAACCAACACAACGCATGGATTATTGAAGATGATTACGACAGCGAATTTAGCTACGATCAGCGCCCACTACCCGCGCTGCAAGGCTTGGATCAGCAAGGTCGCGTGATTTATGTCGGTACGTTCAGCAAGGTGCTGTTTCCCTCACTGCGCATCGCGTATGTCGTTTTGCCTCCCGATTTAGTCCCCGCCTTTGTCAGTGCGCGCGCCGCTTTTGACGGCCATACGCCGCAACTCGCGCAAGCGGTGACGGCTGATTTTATGCACCAAGGTCATTTCGCCGCGCACATTCGGCAGATGCGTTTGCTCTATCGCAGCCGGAGGGATTTATTAGTGGAATGCCTGCAGCCACTGGCGAGTGTGATTCAGCCAGTGAATGTGAATGGTGGTTTACAGTTTGCCGTCGAAGTCGACCAAAACCGCGAACCACAATGGACCGCAGCAGGCCAAGCGCAGGGTTTAGCGCTGCGGCCGCTATCACAGTTTTATCTGGGAGAGATTCAAAAAAGCGGTTGGTTACTTGGGTATGCATCGCTAAGCAATATGCAAATTAGCTCTGCAGTCGATACGCTAAGGAAGTGTATTCGGTGAATGATACAAATTCACCGAATACCCATTCATAGCTTTACAGGTGACGATGTGGCGCCACTTCAGGCAACATCGGCGGCAGCTCTTCAGGATCGATATCTTTGACTAAAAACGCCATCAATTCCTGATCCGCTTTGGCGTCGGACGTCGCCTCTGCGCCGATCTCTAAATCAGGCAACACCGGCGCGCCGGTAAAATCAGGGACAATTTCCAGAGCAACCGCCGCTGCTGGCGTGGCGCTCGTCATGCCAGAATCAAAACTATCAAACGGTGTCGTTGTTTTGGCTTTTGCCTCTTCCACATTACGCATAAACAAGGGATTTTCTGGATCGAGTTTATTACCAATACTACGAATTAATTCCCAATCGCCCTCATCCTTATGTAGTGTTTTAAATCGATAGGCCAAAGCACTGTATTCCGTTTTCATCAGTTGCTGGCGGAATACACGGAACAGCATCAACCAACGCTCGGTGTCTTCGGGCACATCATCAATTGCCGCATACAGTAGCTCAATCGCTTTCAGCGTTTCACCTTGTGCCAAATAGTATTGCGCCTGATCTAAATGGTCATTGAGTTCTTCTTTGACCTCAAAACCAGATTGCATTTTTTGCGAAGCGCCAAAGAGTGACATCACCGTATTGGGTGAGTGGGCCATCGTGTGCCCCATTTTCGCCTGAATAATACTCATGATACTGCGATTCAAATCGACACCATCATTGATGTCCTCATTCGCCCAGCGCTCGGCCTGTTCTTTCATTTTACGCCGCCACCAGAACAAACCACCCACCCCACCAACTCCCAGAGCCAGCCAGAGCCAGTTCCAATTGGTCTTTGATTCCGTTTTGGCTTCAATCGGCGCAGAGGCAGACTGCAACGTTTCGACTACTTTTTTCGGCGGCGAAACCGCTGTCACGGGCGCGACCTGGACGGCACTCGCAATCGATGTCGGCTGTGACGCCTGATTGCTTGCTCTCGCCAATTGAATCTGGGCCATTTTTAAGTCTAAATCGGCCAACTCGAGCTGCAGCCGTTTTTTTAACTCTGTCAGTGTCACGATCTTTTCTTCTAATGCTTTGGCATAAACCTCTGGATTTTGCTGAGGATGAGTCGACTCACTGAGCGGCTGACTCATTGCATCGGCATCCTCCAAGCGAAGTTGCCCCGTCTCTTTAGGCGGCGCGTTGGGGACTATTTTTGCAGGTGGAAGTTTAGGCCGTGGCGGTACAAATAAGGGGCTCCCCGCCGAAATCAACGTTTCAGTCGTTGCAACATCAGGGTTCGCCTTTTTTAAGCGATTTAGGTATTTTTGATACTGCGGCGTATCAACGGCGTAATAGCGCGCAGCCACATCGGCCAGCGTAGTGTCTTTTTTAGCCGTAGGTTGTTTGACTTCAGCGCGTACTTTTAATACTTCAGTAGGGCGAATATTGCTCGTTTTCGCCAACTCTGGCTCAGGGGCTGGGTCCAAAAAAACCGTGAATTCACGATTCAATTGCTGCACGCCACATTGAATTTTCAGATTGAGCGCCACCACCGGCTCGCCGATATTTTGTTTTGAACTAATAATGATTGTGCCGCTATTGCCATCACCGATAGGTCGAATCTGTATCTCGCTAGGCCCAATGTACGGCACATCAGCACTGCCTGGAGCAATCGTCACGCAGTCAGCGAGGCTAGTTTCAGTGGGCGACAATTGATAACTCACACTGCCCTTAAAGCGCTGCCCTAGGTAAGACTGCGTTTGCAGTTCACTCAAACTCAAGGCGCTCACGGGAGCAGCGAGGCTAAGCAATAAAAGGGCAATCGACTGCTTGAGGGGTAAATTCGGAAGCATCTTCAAACCTTTCCTGCTTATGTAAGCAGATTGACATGTTTGGTATGCTTCCTTTGTAGACGCATTTCAGCGTAATCCAAGCACAAAAATACGCCGCGACTTAGCGCAGCTTATTTTGCAGTGCAACACGACCAAAAAACAACATGATTTCAACATTTTAATGCGCATCTTCCCTGTTATCACCCTTGCCCAGTTTGAGCGACTAAAGGTAGCAAATACAGGTCGGTTTTGAGCATTCTGGAGAGTTTGCACGTTGGAGAACGGATTAAATGAGCGATGGCGTTCCTCAACGCGCAGTCTGAGGGCGCATAGCCGAAAATCCGAGTCGGAGCTGGTATTCATGCAATGCCAAGCCTGCTGCGCAGGCGATAACCTGGCGGTTTCGCCCGCCAGACGACGTGACGAAGCTTGGCGACTTTGCTGCCGCAGCGAAGGCCGTGGCCTAAGGCCAGTTAGAGGCGGTCTTTCCCCACCCCTAGCCACTAATCCGTAGAGTATGAATTGTTCGAGATGAGGCATAGCCTGCTGCGCAGGCGGTGAACCGGCGGTTTCGCCCGCCAGACGAATCAGGGGCAGTCTTGCCTTGCCCCTGATAACCCTAACGCGCCCGATCACCGCGAAACCCCGTCCGTCCTGCAATTGGCAAGGCGACGCGGAAACTCGCATTGCGCTAGCGTCGCAACACTCGAACAGCCGCGTCTTAAAACCTTGCCAATTACTTCCCGAACGGCGCGGCTCCACGGGCAATCTGTTCTAATTATCCAAGGGGTATATCCACCAAAGCCAATTTAAACAATACGCTTAGAGCAACACGTTGGTAGGTATATGTCTTGATGGTCGGTCTGGGGCTTAAATTCCCGTGTAGCGAAAACCGCGGCGAGGAGTGAGACAAACAGCTTTATCGTTTGGCTCACGACGAAGCAAGGGCAGCGCGGAGCGCTTTTCGCCCGGGTCGCCTTCCTTTGCTTACTTTCCTTGGCGAAGCAAGGAAAGTAAGTGCCGCGGCGCATAGCCGCTAATCCGTGGAGAATGAGTCGTTGCAGACAAAGCTAATCGAATCTACGAGGTCTTACGGACTATTTAATTCATATGAAGAATTCTTACGCTGGCAAGATCGCCAAGTACTGGTTCAAGCAAAGTAAGCTCAGTCGTATTTAAATCGACTATAAACTTTTGAAGTTCAATTAAATAATCACTATCTATAGTCTGTTGTAGCCTTTCAAAGTTTGCTTGGATTATCGATTTTCTTGCCACATCTTGGATGAGATCGATTTTATTTTTTGTATTTTCTAGTATAGATTTTATTGATTTTTCTTTCGGTTTTATACATAAGTAGTAACGAACAACGGCTTTGACTTATTCTGCGATAATTGTCACCCCAAACACCAAAATATTGACGGCATGAATGAAATTTAGCGTTTTTCTCGACGAACCCGTTCGAATTACTTTGCAGCAACTCGCCATCAACC
>CAUPHX010000064.1:0-11227 GCA_963511125.1 uncultured Deefgea sp.
GTCACTAAGGCGGCAAGCTTAGGGTCGTCGTGACGATTTTTAAGTACCGCGCGAGTGAGTACCTCAGCTTCAGTCACTCGATTATGGCTCAAGCAGGTTTGCGCCAGCGCCAAACCTAAAGTCGATGAAGGCGGTTCGATGCCTTGCGCTGCCGAATGCAAAGCATTATCCAAAATACTTCGCGCTTTGACTTTATCGCCGAGTTTCAGTGCGACATTGGACTCAAGCACCTCGGCCAGAACACGGTCATTGCTTGTACGAAAATCTTTGCGGATGCTATCGGCGGTTTTACGCGCAGCACCGACATCGCCGCGCTGCAATTGCACTTCTCCTAATGCCGCATAATCACTAATTTGCGGCCAAAAGGAAAACCGCGCCAAGCGCACGGTTTCGGCGAGCGTTTGTTCGGCCAGTGGCAGATCGCCGGCAATCACCGCCACTTCGCCCAACTCCCGCATCCGCGCCACGACATACGGCGAGCGGCGACATGCATCTTGAAGGGTTTGCTTGGCCGCTTCGATTTCGTGCTTGGCTTCTTGCGTTTTGGCGAGTCCGTCGTAGGCGTCCATGATGAGTTCATGCTCGGCAATCACCTGCCGAAAAATATGCTGGGCTTCGTCGTACTCTTTGAGTTGATACAGCGCCTTGCCTAGCGCCATTTTGGCCCAAGGGAAATCCACTTTCCCCAGCAATTCGCGCGCCAAATCACGCGTACCTTTCCAATCACCGACGCGCAGCATTAAATGCACTTTCATCCGCACAAATTCGATCGCATCCTCACCGCCCTCAGCCGCAGCACGGTTGCACAATTGAATTGCGCGCAAAAAATCATGCGCGATACAGGCATCATCAATCGGCTTAAAGCGGCCTTTTTTACGTAAGGCACGCAAGATTCGAGTGTAGAGAATGTCACCGGTGAACGGTTTTAAGATAATCGCATCGGGCGCGAGTTCGGCGGCACCAATGACCTTGGTACTTTGCCGTTCGCCGGTCAGCACGATAAATACGCAACTGGCTTTGAGTAACCCATGGCGACGTGCCTCTTCAAACAGATACAAGCCATCAAAGCCGGTGCCCAAATCAAAGGCGCACAGAATAATATCGTAGGAAAAGCGCCGCATTTGCCCCAAGGCCTCACCACTGCGGTGGGCGTACTCGACCTGCGTAGCGCCAAACTGCCCCAACATCATGCCCATCGTCGTACGCATTTCGGCGACACTTTCGATGACGAGGATTTTATAAGCCGACAAATCGTTTACAGCCACAACATCTGGCTGCGGCTCATCGATGGCAGTACGATCAGCAAACGAATAAGGGCGAACTTTGGGCATAGGACACAACACTCATATCGTCATACCGGCGTAGGCCGGTATCCAGTGCGACGGTTCAATAATCACCATTGCAGCTAGATTCCGGCCTTCGCCGGAATGACGAATTTGGATATATTGGCATCTGGAAATCGCCAAACTAAACAGGGTATTGCCTTGTAGATCATTAAATAAATTAGCTACAAAGAAATACCTCTACACAGGCTTCAGCTTCGCATACGCCACCGCCAACCATTTGCTACCGAACTGCGCACAGTTCACCTGCACATTCCCCGTCGCGCCGCCCTCATGGTCGGTGACGACACCGATACCGAACTTCGGATGCTCGACTTTCATGCCAATACTCATGCCATGTTCTGGCGTAGTTTTCTTGGGCGACGCCGCAGGGGCAACGTAGGCTGCTGCTGAACTATAGCTGCTCGGTGCGTAACCGCGATTCAAATATTTAAGTAACTCCTGCGGAATCTCATCCAAGAACCGGCTGGCGACGCCATAGCGAGTTTGCCCGTGCAACATGCGGCTTTGCGCCAAACTGATATACAAGCGTTGCCGCGCGCGCGTAATGGCGACATACATCAAGCGGCGCTCTTCTTCGACGCCCGCTTTGTCATTCGCGCTATTGTCATGCGGAAATAAGCCTTCTTCGAGTCCAGACAAAAACACCGCATGAAACTCCAAGCCCTTCGCCGCGTGCACCGTCATCAATTGCAGTGCTTCTTCATGCGCCCCCGCTTGATGGTCACCCGCTTCGAGGCTGGCGTGCGACAGAAATGCGATCAGGTTGTTTTCATCTTCACTGATGAAAGTCGCGGCCGCATTGATCAACTCTTCCAAGTTGGCAACACGCTCTTCGCCTTCCTTGTCATTTTTATAATGCGTGAGCAAGCCCGATAGGTCGAGCATCATATCGACGACTTCGGTCATCGGTAGGCCTTCGACTTGATTGCGCATCGCTTCAATAATATGCACAAATTTACCCAGAGCCACCGCGCCACGTCCACTCGCACCAGCGCACGCGGCTTGCCATAGTGAGCAGCCTTCGAGTCGTGCGCGATCGACAATTGCTTCGACACTTTTGAGGCCGATACCGCGGGTTGGGAAGTTCACCACGCGCAAGAAGGCATTGTCGTCCGTCGGATTGGCAATTAAGCGCAAATAAGCCAGCGCGTGTTTGATTTCTTGTCGCTCAAAAAAGCGCAAACCGCCATACACACGATATGGCACGCCAGCGGAAAACAGCGCGTGTTCGATAATCCGCGATTGCGCATTGCTGCGGTACAGGATGGCGATTTCGCTGGAGGCCATACCATCACGAATCAGCGTTTGCGCTTCTTCGACGATAAATTGTGCTTCTTCAAAGTCCGATGCACCTTCAAAAACACGAATCGGTTCGCCCGCGCTCGCTTGCGTCCACAGCTCTTTACCTAGGCGCTGCGTGTTATGACTGATCACCGCATTAGCAGCATCAAGGATATTGCCGTGGCTGCGATAATTTTGTTCGAGGCGAATAATGTGTTTAACGGCAAAATCGCTTTGAAAATCAACCATATTGCCAACATTTGCACCGCGAAATGCGTAAATCGATTGATCGTCATCGCCGACGGCAAAAATTGCACTATTTTTACCCGCCAACAGTTTGAGCCAAGCATATTGCAATCGATTCGTGTCTTGAAATTCATCCACTAAGACGTGTGCAAATCGTTCTTGATAATGTTTTCTAATTTCCGGCTTATGCGACAATAATTCATAACAGCGCAGTAATAATTCAGAAAAATCAGCCACGCCTTCACGATTACATTGTTTTTCGTATTCTTCATACGCCAAACGCAATTGGCGTGAATAATCATCAAACGCATCCACGTCACCCGCTCGGCGACCATTTTCTTTATGGCCATTAATAAAATTCTGTACTGCGCGCGGCGGATATTTATCATCATCCAAACCGAGAAACTTTAATACTCGCTTAATCGCGCTCAATTGCTCAGATTGATCCAAAATCGCAAAAGCCTCGGGTAACCCCGCGTCGCGATGATGTAAACGCAGCATTCGATTACACAAACCGTGAAATGTACCCACCCATAATCCACGGGGATTAAGCGGCAACATGGCGGTAATTCGAGAGAGCATTTCTTTGGCTGATTTATTGGTAAACGTCACCGCTAATAAGCCAGAGGGGCTAATTTGCCCCGTTGATAATAACCACGCAATTCGAGTGGTTAAGACACTGGTTTTACCACTGCCAGCCCCCGCTAAAATCAAGGCATGCTCGGCGGGTAATTCAACTGCCGCAGCTTGTTGCGGATTTAATTTAGCGGTGAGGGCGTGGGACATAAATAGGCTCTAAACAAAAGTAGTTGGTACAAATACAAACAGGGCGACCAAGCGCCCTGTTTTTCAAATCACATCCAATCTGAATTAGATTTTCAATGCGTCAAGCGATGCGCCATTAGCAATTGCATCGTGAACCCATTGTGGTTTACGGCCACGGCCAGACCAAGTTTGGCTTGCGTCAGCTGGATTCATATACGCAGCAGCTGCAGGAGCTTTTTTCGCGCCTTTTTTGCCTGATACTTCACCCAACAATTCAGCAATTGTGAAACCGCTTGCCGCAGCAGCGCTTTGCAATTGGCTCAAGATACGGCTTTTTTCTTGCTCTTTACGACGAACTAATTCGCCATCCAGTTGCGCGCGCAACTCAACTAATTCTTGGTAACCTAATGTAGATAAATCCATTGCTGACTCCTCAAATAAAATGCGCATTAAGACAAAAGTTCCCCCGCATCGTTGCTTGATCTCGCAGTACGAATTGTACTGTCTTCGACTTTGCGCCTTGCTGGAAAACTTTTGACTTATTATTTAGTGTGTATTGATTACCAAATGAGTATGCGGCTAGTATTCTAATAATTCAAGGTCAATATTGCATATCCATAATTAATTAACCAACCAGCGATTAACCAAACGTAAGTCTTTTTCACCTAAATCTCCCACCACGGCAGCTAGCTGCAATCTAGTGTAAAGATAGGTGTATCTTGCTACCGTTAAATCGTAGCGTGTATTAAATAGCTTTTTCTCGGCATTAAGCACATCCACCGTAGTACGTACCCCCACATCTCGCCCTAATTTACTTGAGGCTAATAGGCTTTTACTCGATTTAAGTACTTGCTCTAAAGCCATAATTTGCGCTGCGCCCGCATTAACACCAAGAAACGCTTGTGTCGTCAATTGCTCGGTATTTCTGCGTGCGGCTTCCAGCGTCTCTCTTTGCTCTGATTGTTTAGCTGCAGCTTCACGCAATTCAGATGAGCGGCGGCCCCCCGTATACAGTGGAATCGATAATTGCAGCGTAATCGCCCCCTTATTGGTTTGATCTAGGCCACCTGAGCGAGAAATACCACTGCTATCCCAATTTTGACCGTAATTAGCGACTAAATCGACTTTAGGTGAGCTCTCAAAGCGGTACTTATCGACTTCTCGAGTTGCAATATCTAATTGCAACAATTGGCTACTGATATTCAAACTGGTATCACTTGATTTTTTTAACCATACCGATAAATCGTTGGGTTCAACTTGGGTCGGCTCTATTATTTCACTCAAGCGTGCAAGCGATTCAGCATCAACTGCCGTTAACAACGAAAATACGTTACGCCGGACTTGCAAATCGTTTTTGGCTTGTATTTCATATGCAATAATACTGTCATAAGCGGCTTGCGCTTCATCGGTATCCGCAATCGTTGCTACGCCGACTTCAAAAGCTTTTTTTGCAAACGCTAATTGCTCACCCACTGCTTTTTTCTCTGCATTGGCTAAAGCCACTTTTTCATCCGCCGCCAATACTTCAAAATACGCTTTGGCCACGCGTAAAATTAAATCTTGCTCAGCCACCCGAAATTGCACGTCGGCTAATTTCGCTTGTTGCTTTAATTGATCGGCAGATGCAAAAGCATCAACACGATAAACGGGCTGGGTCGCCGTAACCGAGTAGCCATAGCCTTGGCCGCTGCTTTGCGTATCCTTGATTAAGGCACTGCTTTTTCCGGGCGAAAATTCAGTATTGGAATACGTAGTATTACCACCTAAAGTCACCGAAGGCAGCAATAACGCTTGCCCTTGATTGGCTTTCTCACTACCCGCCGTTTGGGCATAACGAGCCGCGAGGAAACTGGCGTCATACTGCTGCGCTGCGCGCCATGCGGCCAATAAATCGGCAGCAAAACTAGAGCCACTCAAGACGGCCAAACTGAAGGCGAAAATTGTTTTTTTCATTTTGAATCCAATAAGACATTAGTAGCTGGTTTTAATTTAAACCAAGCTGCATAAAGTGCGGGTAAGAACAACAAAGTCAAAATGGTTGCGACAAATAAGCCGCCCATAATCGCAATCGCCATCGGCCCCCAGAACGTATCACGAGTCAGCGGAATCATTGCCAGAATCGCCGCCAGCGCAGTCAGCATAATCGGACGGAACCGACGCACTGCCGAATCAATCACCGCATCCCACGGCGCGCTACCTTCAGCGATGTCTTGCTCAATTTGATCCATCAAAATCACCGAGTTCCGCATAATCATGCCCGACAGCGCAATCACCCCCAAAGTCGCGACAAAGCCAAACGGCGCTTGAAATAATAGCAAGGCCATCGTCACCCCAATCATCCCCAATGGGGCGGTTAGCAGCACCATAATCATCCGCTGCATGCTGTGTAATTGCAGCATCAGCAAAGTCATCACCACCAACAGCATCAAAGGCATCACTGCAGCGATAGATTCTTGCGAAATTTTGGACGATTCCCAAGTGCCGCCCGCCTCAATATGAAAGCCAACCGGCAACTTAGCCTGAATTTCCTTCATTTTCGGCCATAAGGCATTCGAAATATCCGGCGCTTGCGCATTGCCACGCACATCGGCGCGCACCGTTAACGCTGGAACGCGGTTGCGGTGCCAAATAATACTTTCTTCGCTCACCAAGCTCATTTTCGCCAACTGCGACAACGGTACACTGCGCCCCGAAGGCAGAGGAATGGGTAAATTGGCCAAGAAATCGAGTCGCGTACGCTCATCTACCGCCAAGCGGCTCACTACTTCAATTTGCAGATTGTCCTCCCGCAGCGCCGTCGCCGTCACGCCGCTCACCGCCATTTGCAAGGATTGCGCTAACTGTTGCGATGTCAGCCCTGCGGCGCGCAATTTGTCTTGATCTATATTCAAATGCAAAACTTTCACCTGCTCACCCCAATCGGTATGAACTTGGCGTAAGTGCGGATTCTGCCGCATCACACTCGCCACGTCATTGGCAATTGTTTTCAATTGCTGCTGATCGGGGCCAATCACACGAAATTGCACCGGATAACCCACGGGTGGGCCATTTTCCAAGCGCGTTACACGGCCACGCACATTCGGGAAGTCATTATCAAACAGTGTTTTAACCCGTTGATAGACGTTCTCACGTACATGCTCGTCTTTGGTCATGACGGTGAGCTGGCCAAAATTTAAATTCGGCATTTGCTCATCGAGCGGCATGTAATAGCGCGGCGAACCAACACCAACATAGCTGGTCACACTGGCGACATCCGGATCTTTCATCAAAATCGCTTCAATTTTTTTGACTTCGCGCTCAGTCGCTTCAAACGATGCGGTATAGGGTAGCCATAAATCAACCATCAATTCGGGGCGACTCGATGCGGGGAAAAACTGCTTTGGCACGGCCACCGCAAACACCAGCACCGAGATCACAAACGCCGCCACAGTTAGCGCAATCGTTGTTTTACGCCACGTAATGCACCACGTCACCCAGCGGCGAAACGCCGTGTAAAACTTGCCGCTGTGCGCATCGTGTTCGTGTTCTTTTAGTTTTTCTGGCAACAAGTGATAGCCCATATACGGCGTAAACAACACCGCAACCACCCACGACAAGATCAGCGCCAAACCAACTACGGCAAAAATAGAGAAGGTATATTCACCCGCATTCGATTTAGCAAGGCCTACAGGCAGAAACCCTGCCGCTGTAATCAATGTCCCCGTAAGCATGGGAAACGCGGTTGAGCGATAAGCAAATGTTGCGGCGCTAAAGCGATCCCAGCCTTGTTCTAGTTTCAGTGCCATCATCTCAACGGCAATAATCGCGTCGTCGACCATCAAACCGAGCGCAATCACCAAAGCGCCGAGTGAGATGCGTTGCAACTCCAAGTTAAACAACTTCATGCATAAGAACGTCAGCGCCAGCACCAGCGGAATCGACAAAGCCACCACGATGCCCATCCGAAAGCCCAGCGCCAAAAAGCTCACCGCCAACACAATCGCCACCGCTTCCAGCAGCGATTTCATAAAGATATGTACTGCCGATTTCACCACCGCAGGCTGATCGGACACCGCATGCACTTCAACGCCAACGGGCAAATTGGCTTTCACTTGCGCAATCACGGCATCAATCTGCTCACCCATCTTGAGCACATTGCCGCCTTTGCGCATTGAAATGCCGAGGCCAATGGCAGGCTCGCCTTGGAAATACATCCGTGTTTCGGCTGGCGTTAACGATGCGCGAAACACCTCCGCCACATCACTCACGCGGAAGGTTTTGCCATTCACGGTAATCGGCGTGGTTTTGATCGTTTCGATGGCATCAAAGCCACCGCTCACACGCAGAAATATGCGCTCTTCACCGCCTTCGACCACGCCCGCCGGCGTCACGGTATTGGTTGCAGCCAGCACTTGATTGATTTGCAGCGGCGTTATACCCAGTGTCGCTAATTTGGCGCTGCGATATTCGACATAGATTTTTTCATCTTGCGGCGCGATCAGCGTGACTTTATTAATTTCGGGAATCCGCAATAATTCGGTGCGCACGCTTTCGACGTATTTTTTCAGCTCAGCATCGTTAAAACCATCACGCGTAAACGCGTACAAACTGCCGTAGGTTTCGCCAAATTCATCGTTAAAAAATGGCCCAACAACGCCCGGCGGCAGTTTGCCTTTAGCATCATTAATCCGTTTACGCACTTGATACCACGAGTCATTCACGTCTTTGCCGCGAATATTTTCGTGCAGCATCACGGTAATCAAGGCCTCGCCCGACCGAGAATAGCTTTTGGTGTAGTCAATATCGGGAATGCCTTGCAGCGCCTCCTCCAATTTGTCGGTAACTTGCCGCTCGACTTCAGCGGCCGACGCGCCCGGCCAGAAGCTACGCACTACCATTGCCTTGAAGGTAAACTCTGGATCCTCTTTTTGGCCAAGCTGGGTATAAGCCAGAACGCCAGCTAAAGAAAGGACTACCATCAGATACAGCACCAAAGATTGATGCTTGAGCGCCCAAGCCGATAGATTAAACGACTCTTTTGATTGATTCATATCGTGCTGCCTCATCTCAAGCCCCTTCTTTCGTAGCTAAGACTTTTACAGCCTGACCTTCGCGCAATAAATGCACGCCCGCAGTCACCACCACTGAGCCTGCCGGAACACCTTGAATCCGAACTTGCTGGCCTTGATGCCCCAGCACCGTGATTTCGCGGCTATGCACCGTATTTTTGGCATCGACAATCCACACGCGCATGGCTTTTTCTTTGCCATAAATCGCCGACATCGGCACAGAGATCTCTGCAGGTGTATCGATGGAGGCGAATATCTGATTGACCTGTATCGTCATACCCAGTGCAGCGCCGCTATCCTCTGGCAGCGTCACCTTGACACGGAAAGTACGCGTTTGCGGATCAGCCGCAGGCGAAACTTCATTTACCACACCATCAAGCTGAGCCGAATCGTCAGCCCACAACACTAACTTTACTTTCTGCCCAGCTTGCCACGCCTGCACGCGATTTTCTGGCACATCGATGACCGCTTCATACGCGCCTGCTTTTGCCAACAACAGTACCGATTGCCCTGCCGTCAACACCGAGCCTGGCTCAGCCAGTGTTTTGGTCACCACACCATCACTATCTGCAATCAACTGCGCGTAGCTGGCTTGGTTATTGGCTAAATCGACCTGTGCTTTGGCTTGCTCGGTTTGTTTTTGCGCGGCAATCAGCGCGGTTTGCCGTTTGTCCACTTCGGCTTGGCTAACGAAATTTTGCGCTCGTAATTCTTGCGAACGTTGAAAATCCAGCTTTGCTTGAGACATCGTTGCTTGCGCCGACGCCAAGCCAGCGCGTGCGGCACTGGCGTTGAGCGCTACATCGCCCGCATCAAGCTGCGCTAGGATTTGACCTTTTTTTACCGCGTCACCCACATCAATCGCGCGCTTCATTAATTTGCCTGGAATCCGAAACCCCAACGGCACTTCATGCTGCGCGCGTACTTCGCCGCTGTAGACTTCTGCCGCAGCGGGTAATGCGCCACCGACGACCATCGTGCGGACGGGGCGAATTTCGGCTACGGGTTTCACCTCTGGCGCACAAGCTGCTAAGAGCAAAATGGCAGCAACAATCAAAACAGTGTTTTTATTCAGCATGAGCAGAATCCACAGGACGGGCCAAAAGGCCATTTAAGAATAAATCGAGCGTGCATTGCACATAACGCTCGGCAGAAAAATCAGCGGGCAAACAGGAGAGCGGCGTATTTTTGAGCATCATCGCCATCACAATCGGCGCGGAAACCACGTGCACCGCATAGTCCAGATCTGCAACGCTCAGCTCGCCACTGGCCACGCCCATCTGTAAAACATGTCGAATCAGCCCCTGCCCCGGCAAGATAAATTCTTCGTTATACAAAGTCATCACATCAGGAAAATTGCCGCCTTCGGCGACCATCAATTTAGGCAACGCCGATAGCGATGTTTCGCCGACGTTGCGCCACCACATTTGAAATAGCTGAATCAATAAATCCCGCGCGCTACCTTGCCAATCTTTCAGCAGACTCTCACCGACCGCGAGTTGCGGCACGAGTAATGAGCGAATCACCGACTTAAAGATTTCTTCTTTGTTAGCAAAGTACAAATACGGCGTACCGCGTGTGACACCAGCAGCACGGGCGATGTCTTCGATTTTGGTCGCGGCAAAGCCTTTTTCGACAAATAAGCCCAGTGCAGCTTCAAGGATTTCTTGCGGCCGCGCCTCTTTGCGGCGGGTCCAACATTTTATGGGGCACATTGCATGACGCCTAACTAGTAAATGAACGTTCATTTATTATCTGCTCATCATTTTACTGCGTCAATCCATGCCATCTAAGTAAACGACATTAATTTTGCGGTAATCCCCCCCACTCTTTACAAATGAATACGGTACAATCGCGAGCAATTCACTTTGCCTTACTTTGGAGCCTGTCATGCCCGATATCACCCCGCAAATCAAAGCTGAAATTCTCTCTGAAGCGCTACCGTATATTCAGCGCTTTTTAGACAAAACCATCGTGATTAAATACGGTGGCAATGCAATGATTGATGAAGAGCTTAAAGATGGCTTTGCATCGGACGTGGTGTTGCTCAAACTCGTCGGCATGAATCCAGTGGTGGTGCACGGTGGCGGCCCGCAAATTAATGATTTGCTCGATCGGATCGGTAAAAAAGGCGAATTTATCCAAGGTATGCGCGTGACCGATGCCGAAACGATGGACGTGGTGGAAATGGTCTTAGGCGGCCATGTGAATAAAGAAATCGTGTCGCTGATTAATAAACACGGCGGCAAAGCCGTTGGTTTAACGGGTCAAGACGGCCACTTTATCCGTGCGCGAAAAATGATGCTCAAAGACAATATGGGAGAGAACAATATCGACATCGGCCAAGTGGGCGAAATTCAAAGTATCGATCCATCGATTGTGCTGCATTTAGATGCCGCCGACTTTATTCCGGTGATTGCACCGATTGGTGTCGACGCAACGGGCGAGAGCTTGAATATCAATGCTGATTTGGTAGCGGGAAAATTGGCCGAAGTACTCAAAGCCGAGAAATTGATCTTGATGACCAATACACCGGGCGTA
>CAUPHX010000065.1:0-11174 GCA_963511125.1 uncultured Deefgea sp.
CAGGCGCTATGAACTAACAAGCGGAGTAGATTGATCAAAAATAGACCTTGGCCGCTCCACATATGCGCGCGCATCAACTCATCATGGATAGGGTGAATCCGCCCCAAAATACTGGCAAACAGCACTGTCAGCATGCAAGCTAGCGCCAGTACGCCGCCAATCCAATGCCCTGCAACCGATAGCGGGTGATAATAATATGTGCTTATCGAGTTCATGATTGCCTCATGTCATTCATGTCAGATTAATGCGGGTTGACACTGAAATGATGTCAATCAGCTCTAAATTCTGCATAGTATAAAGCGACTTACTTTGCTAGCAGTATCGGCTGGCCGTGCAAGGCGGCAGCTTAAATTGAGCTTAGAAATGACTTTGGTCTTTTTTACTCACTGGCGACTTGTTGTAGGTCAAACCATGGTGATTTAAAGCGCCTTTTCATCTTCCGCAATATTTTCGCTCAGATCATTAACGTACCCCACTGGTTTTCAATCACCGCATATAAGGGCAAGTTCACCTCAAAAACTAATCACACAATTGATGGCTCGTACCGCTAGTTCATCAAGTAGATCGAACGACATCACACTGTAAAATCATTTACTTCCATAAAAGTAACAATCAAGACAACAAAAAACAAAATCAAACCAACAAATAGTAATAAAAAACCAAAAAATAGAAAGCAAAAAGCAAGCTACACACTTTTTGTAGCCAGACAATGTAAATATTGACATGCCTCAAGCCACCAAAATAGGTAAACCCCCTAATATCAATCCAGACGAACTGTGAAAGTAGCGGTGCAAACTGATCGATACGCTCGCATTTTGTGTTGTTCCTCTTGAAAACCTTCGCTCCGTGACGGACCAACGGGTTTAACAAGGCATAACATTTAGACTCAAGGATAAAAAATGACTACTACTGATCACCAACAGCCCTTCAGTGAGCCGAATAATGCCCCAAATCGGATTGTTATCCTGATTGCGGGTGTTACCTTGCTAGCCAGTCTCGGTTCCGTCTACGCATGGAGCTTTTTTAATAAAATTCTGCAAGCCTCCCATCACTGGAGCAATATGCAGATTAGCCTTGTGTTCAGTTTAGCGGTGGCGGGTTTGGGCTTTTCTGCGCTATACACTGGCCCTTATGTGTCTAAGCTTGGTGGCCGCCACCTCATGAAAAGGGCGACTAAATTTTTTGTAGTCGGCAATTTTATGGCTGCGCTCGGTCTTTATCTAGGTAGTGGTGTACTTGGCCCTGTGGATACACCGTGGATCAATCATCTGAGCTTTATCATTCTGGCACTCGGTTACGGCGTCATCGGCGGGATTGGTCTAGGAACAGGCTATGTCACTGCGGTTTCAACTGTATCAGGCTGGTTCCCCGACAAAAAAGGCGTGGCGACAGGCATTATTGTGATGGGCTTTGGTTTAGGCGCATTGTTCATGAGTAAAGTTTTCGCGCCATTTGCGATGTCGGTGACGGGCGGTGATGTCGCCATGGCATTCCTGTTACTGGGTACTTGCTATGCCATTATCATGGTGATCGCTTGCCAGTACATTTATAGCCCAAGCGCATCGATTAAAGCAAAAGCCAAACCCACCATCGCAGAATCGATTGAACACCCAAAAAACGTGCGTGTTCGTCTATGGCTGATCGTTTTCTTGTACAGTCTTGCTGGCCTGGGCATCATCAGTTTGTTGTCGCCACTGATGCAAAACATGATGAAATCTGGCCACCCAGGAATTGATGCAGCTACTCTAGCGGCTTCTGGCGCCACCCTGATTGCAGTAGCTTCGATTGGTAACAGTCTTGGTCGCCTAATTTGGGCAAGCCTGTCTGATGTCATCGGTCGTGTTAATGTATTCATTCTGATGTTAGCGACCGGTGCTTGCGCTTACTTCTTTATGCCGAGTATCACTTCACCATTCTGGTATGGTGTGTTGATTGCTTTTGCAATCTCTGTTTACGGCGGTGGTTTTGGCACGATCCCATCCTTGATTAGCGATATGTACGGCGTAAAACGGATGTCAGCGATGCACGGCTTAGTACTCACAGGCTGGGCCACTGCAGGATTGATTGCGCCGCCAGTCTTCGGGATTCTGTTTGACAAACTGCCAGCGGATCAGGCGACGGCCATCGCTTATAGCATCAGCGGCGTGGTATTGGTTGCCGCAACTGCAATAGCGATCTCGCTGCACAAACTTCACAAATACTGTACTACGCCAGTAGATAGCACCAACGATGTACGAGGACTCGCAACCGCTTCAACCTAATTTAAACGGTTTGATCTTTGAACAAGGCGCAACTCATCTGAGTAGCGCCTTTTTTACATCACTGATGCGGCGCTGCTAGCGCTATATCGCCCTCATCCCAGCCAAATTGTCAGCCCAAGCCAGATCGATTCCTCCTTGTAACAAAAAAGAGATGTGGGCTAAGTAGAGGTTTGTTTCTCGATGCGCTCCGCATACTGGATGGTTTTTATCAAAAAAATCCTAAAAAATAATCCTCAAACTGCCATTTATTGATGTATTACAAATTTTTTACTATTGCACCGCTGTATAAAGCAACCATAACTTACACGCAATAGGGATCACTCAATGACAGCCCATACACTCTTCGCCGAAAAAGACCTAACGGCCAATCCAGCCCCCTTGGGCCTAATGGGATTTGGCATGACAACGGTGCTGCTCAATCTGCACAACGTTGGATTTTTCGACAATAGCGCCATGATTTTGGCGATGGGCATTTTTTATGGCGGGATAGCACAAATCATTGCGGGCATCTTGGAATGGAAAAAAGGCAATACTTTTGGCACGACGGCGTTTATCTCATATGGTTTTTTCTGGTTGTCCTTAGTGGGATTATTGGTTTTGCCCAAATTGGGCTGGGCTGATGCAGCGACCGGCAACGCGATGGGGGCTTATTTGATAATGTGGGGAATTTTCACTGCGTTTTTATTCGTTGCCACGCTCAAAATGGACAAAGTATCGCAATTTATTTTTGGTTCACTCACGATATTGTTTGCATTACTTGCAATCGGCGATTTCACAGAAATAGCCCTCATCAAACAAATCGCGGGTTTCGTGGGTCTGATTTGCGGTGGTGCTGCAATTTACGCCGCAATGGCGCTGGTATTAAATGAGGCGTACGACAAAACCATATTGAGCCTAGGTGGAAGTAGTCACTAAACAGCGACAAGCTGCGCTATATGGGTATATTACTATAAGCATTTAAAATAGATTCCTATACCCATATACCCATACAAAAATTAAGCGCTGGCCGTTAAACCCGTACGCGGAACTTCATTGCTCGCATAAGCCTCGGCCAATTTTTGTTGCTGCGGATTGCGTGATGCGATTTCGGATTGGGCTTGTACTTCCATCGCTTGCGCAGCGGCTGCAACTGCTCGGTCTTGCCCGCTTGGATCTGCCGGTGCCAAGGCCGCAGCTTGGATGATTCGAGCTTTACGCAATGTTTCCTCTGGCGTTTTGCCAGGGCTCGTATCAATACTCACCTCTCCGCCCACTGCGTATTGCTTACCATCAGGCCCCGTCTGCATGCTATAGCTCGCGCCACTTTTTGCCAAACCACCCGATGCAGCTAAATGCGCTTGTTCATGCTGGCGAACTTCACGATCGCGTGCCGCCAATTGGCGTACTTGTGCGACTTGTTCAGTACTGAGTGGTTTACCCGTTGGATCAGTTAGCCCTGTCGTTGGTCCGCCTTCCTGAGTCGCAGTTGCACCCACAGCCTGTGCTTTGCTCGCCAAGCAGGCTGCACACTGACAATTTGGCCCACAAGCCGTTGCGGTGTACGAACTACCACTGGATGAAACTGCACCTAGACCGCTCACGACGCGTCCTCCACTGCCTTGAATTGATTATACGCCAAGCAAATTCAATTTGTAGAACAAGGACTTAGCGGAAACACTCAATTCTAAGGCGATAGAGTAAGTTAGTTCATTGTTGATTCAGCTGGAGCATGGCAAACTTTAAGCCTCAAATTGCAATCGGTCTGCCCTATGTCCATCCTGAATAAAATAATCTTCGCATTGCTCTTTATCAGTAGCTCAATCTGGGCGGCCAACAATTGGCAGGAAGGGCAATACTATGGGAAAGGCGCAATCGTGACTTACCAAGGTCGCACCTACAAGGCACTGCAAGGCCACAATGCCGAACGCGGTGCAAATTGGAATCCACAAGCTGCAGCCTCACTCTGGGCGCCATTTGAAATAAAAAATCCAAGCTTTCGTTGGCAAGAAGGCAAACACTATCGCCAAGGGCAAATTGTCGAATACCGAGGTCGTAGCTACCGAGTGCGCCAAGCACATCAGTCAGAGCGTGGCGCAAACTGGAACCCAGAAGCAGCGCCTTCGCTATGGGAAGTTCTGGAGAAGATTCAAGTACCACGTTAGGGTCTGTTGACGTTGGGTTTGCCTGCCACGTTTGTCAAATCAATCGGTCACAAAAAAGGGAAGCAAGCTTCCCTTTTTAATCAATGCAATTTGAGTGATGGCCGCGCAACGCGCCGTAACTGATCCCCCACCCAGAGCAACCCAGTTAAGATCCAGCCATGTACAGCCGCTTGGTGCATTCGATAGAGCGAAGCATAAATTAACTTTGCGCCGCGTCCTTCTACATAGTAATTACGCTGCGGGCCAACAATCGACGCTAAACTGCCCACCGCAGTATGTTTACCCAACGACACCATCATGCCTTGCGGTTTGAATTGAAATGGATGTACCTCTGCACCCTTGATTTGCTTTTCTAGTGCACTGGCCAGCCATTCAGCTTGCTGATGCGCCACCTGCGCGGTGGCCGGTAAGAATATGCCATCATCGTTTGGCGAAAGCGCCGAACAATCACCCAACGCATAAATGTGTTTATCCGTTAAGGTTTGCAACGTGCTCGTGACTTCAATTTGATTTAAGCGATTAGTCCTTAAACCCAAAGTACTTAGCCAATCAGCCGCTTTAACGCCGGCAACCCAAACTCGAATATCACTTTCAATTTCACGGCCATCCGCCAGCACAAAACCACGCTCATTAACCTCAGTCACTCGGCTATTGGTGGCCACTAAAATACCGCGTTGCGCCAAAGATTCAGTGGCATATTCTGATAATGATTCAGGTGCCCCCGCCAAAATACGCGGCATGCCTTCAATAATGGTGATTTCAAGCTGCGCAGGGCTCAACTCAGCCCCATAAATATGCATTTCTCGAATCGTGTGATCAATTTCTGCCGCCAATTCGACCCCCGTTGGGCCGCCGCCGACGATACCAATATTTAATTTTTTCACCGCGTTGCCAGAAATACCCACTGCAAAAGACAGCGAAAGAATTTTCTTGCGCAGTTGCTCGGCATCGACGGGGTTATTCAAAAACATGCAGTGTGCTTGCGCCCCTTGGGTGCCAAAATCATTGGCAATTGCACCCAGTGCCAGCACCAAACTGTCATAAGCAATTTCACGCGCAGCGGCAATTTCTTGCCCGTCTTCATCTTGAACCGCCGCAATCTGAATCACTTTGCGCTCACGATCAATTCCCGCCATCCAGCCAAATTCAAATTGATAACTATTGCGCCAAGCATGACCAAAATAATTGACTTCGTCTTCACCCGTATTAAGTGCACCGGTAGCCACTTCATGCAGCAGTGGTTTCCAAATATGCGTTGCCGAACCATCGACCAAGACGATTTTCGCCCGTTTAGCCGCCCCCAAAGTACGACCCAACTTGGTCGCCAATTCCAAGCCACCGGCACCACCGCCAACAATTACAATTCGAGGTGAATTTTTACTCATCATGGACACTCCAAATGGAAAATGACAAAACCAAAGTTCAAATGGAGTATACCTTGCAGCACATGTGGTGTAGTAATAATACGTAATTTTTACGTACAATCAGGGATAATTGGCCTACGATGTTTAGCTACATGACAGGTCAATAAATATAAATATGCGATGTATATAAATATGAAGCTTTACTAACAACGACTTGCTAGATATACATAACAATAAACTACTGAGGAGGCAGTACCCGCTCCAACAATGCCCGTACCATCGCTGGCTCAAACGGTTTATCACAAATACCGGACACACCGGCTTGCTCAATGGCCGCTAAACGACCGGAATCTTGCTCGGAAGACACCATCAAAATCGGAATATGGCTTTGCCAACTTTGTGTACGCACGTATTCAACCAGCGCCTTGCCATCCATTTCTGGCATGTTGTAATCGGTAATTAATAAATCAAAGGTATTTTCCTCGATTAATATCTTTCCTGCGCGACCATTTTCCGCCTCGGTAATGTTGCGAATGCCCATATTTTCTAGCACTTTGCGCATGTAATTTCTTGCTGCGCGTGAATCGTCAACTAATAGCACTCGAACAAACTCTAATTCGATTTCGTGGTCCTCTAAAGAATGATCGACCGATAGATAATCTAAGGTCATCATCAAGGCATTATTAAGATGTTCGGCCGTAAATGGTTTTGGCAAAATGGCGCACGCCCCAAGCTGACGAACCGGCTCAAGTACTTGCGCACGGGTCTCACTCGAAATCAAAATAAATGCCAAATTTTGCGTAGACTCGTCATTGCGCAATTGAGTGAGCAAGTCCACTCCGCTCATGTCAGGCAAATACAAGGCACTGAGAACTAAATTTGGCGACTTATCATTAAAAGGAAGCAACACTTGCAAAGCAGCTTGGGCAGTTTCAACTCGGGTAACCTGAGTAATTCCCAATTCCGCCAGACGACAAGCCATGACCTTACTTTGAACTGCAGATGGCTCAATCAATAAAGTCCGTAAATCACTCGGCTCAAAGTACGAACTCATCATTAGCATCCACGAAAAATATCTACTCTTTATAGAGAATCAAACCGCGAAGATGCAAGAAATTACCCAATCGTTAATGGATCAAGCATAAGCCAATTCGAGCTATTTATTGGTTTAACAAAAGCAGTACTCATTTTAGCTATCTATTCGAGCCGCTCGATATTAAGCTATGCATCATCAACAACTTGAGAGTCCATGATGTCAACGACCACCAAAGTACTGGCCCTCTGCGGCAGTTTACGTGCTAAATCGAGCAATAAAGGCCTACTCCGTTACGCTCAAGCCAACGCGCCAGCAGGAATGAGCATTGAGATTGCAGATTTGTCTGAAATTCCATTTTATAACGCAGACATCAGCGAAAAGCCAACAGCGGTCACCGTGCTGCTTGCTCAATTTGCCTCAGCGGACGCTTTTATTTTTGCAACACCAGAATACAATTATTCAATTGCACCTGCCTTAAAAAATGCCATCGACTGGGCTTCACGCGTGCCAAACAATATGCCATTGCTAGGTAAAGCGGCGGCGATTATGGGCGCTGGCGGTGGAATGGGCACTTCACGCGCGCAATATCATTTGCGCCAAGTTTGCGTGTGCTGCGATATTCACCCTCTCAATAAGCCAGAAGTGTTTGCGAACGCATTTGCGGGGCAGTTTGATGCAGATGGCAATTTAATCGATGAAAAAATCCAAGACAACGTCAAATCACAGCTAGTGGCTTTAGCCGCTTGGTCGCAACAGTTACCTAAATAATAAATCCGTCTCACTGGATAAAAAAGCCGATCAGATTGATCGGCTTTATACGTATATTAATGCAGACTATATAATTGATAGTCTACATAGCAATACCTAATAAATTATTTGTCACTCAGCGCATCAACGCCTGGCAATGCTTTACCTTCCAAGAATTCAAGCGAAGCACCACCACCTGTTGAAACGTGGCTAACTTGATCTTCTAAGCCCGCTTTCTCAACGGCGGCCACTGAATCACCACCACCGACAATGGTAATCGCGCCAGCTGCAGTCGCTTCAACCAAAGCATGCGCAACCGCAAAAGTACCTTCGGCAGACGCGTCAATTTCAAACACGCCCATTGGGCCGTTCCACAATACCGTTTTAGCTGATTTGATGATGTCAGCGTAAGTGGCACGCGTTGCCGCACCGATGTCCACGCCTTCTTGATCAGCTGGAATAGCGGTCGACTCGACTTGCACCAAACCATCCAAAGTACGCGCATCAAAGTTCAACGCACGCGTGACCATGGTGTCGCTTGGCAATACCAATTTGTCGCCCGCTTGGGCCATCAATTCACGCGCCAAATCGACTTTATCGTTTTCGCACAGTGATTGACCAATCTCATAGCCTTGGGCTTTGAGGAAAGTAAATGCCATCCCGCCACCGATGATGAGCTTGTCTACTTTTGGTAGCAAAGCTTGAATCACATCGATTTTGCCAGAAATTTTAGAGCCACCAATAATCGCCACCAAAGGACGAACTGGATTGTTGACGGCTTCGCCCAAGAAATCGAGTTCTTTTTTCAGCAAGTAACCCGCTGCGCGCGGCAATTCAACGCCCACCATTGAAGAATGTGCACGGTGCGCCGTACCAAATGCGTCATTAATAAACACATCACCCAATTTGCTCAAGCTTGCGCGGAAAGCAGCGACTTTGGCAGGATCAGCTTTGACTGAGTTACCGTCTGCGTCTTTGGCTTTGCCTTCTTCTTCAATGTGAAAACGCACGTTTTCGAGCAATACAACTTTACCTGCAGGCAAATTAGCGCAAGCGGCTTCTACTTCAGCGCCAACACAATCACTCAAAAATTCAACTGGGCTACCCAACAATTCAGTTAAGCGAGCCGCAACAGGTGCTAGGCTGTATTTTTCAACTTTTTGACCATTTGGACGACCCAAGTGCGACATCAACACAACGGATGCACCTTGTGCCAAAGCATAACGAATGGTCGGCAATGCCGCGCGAATTCGTTTGTCACTTTCAACCACGCCGTTTTTAACGGGTACGTTAAAGTCAACGCGAATCAGAACACGTTTACCAGCTAGATCTAGGTCTTCAATAAACAGCTTAGCCATGCGTTTTCTCCGTAAGGGGGAATGAATTCATATCAACTTGTGATTGTAGCAAGAAGCGTCAGTAAAAACGTTGTCGATGCTCAGTTTTTCTCGCTCCAAACCGAATTTACTACGTATTAATACTAGATCGATTACCGATTAGATCGGCAATTGCACTGTCGACGCAAATTGTCAGCGATGTAACACACGCAAAGCTTTATAATAAGCGAGCTTAAAAAGGAAACTATCATGTCAATGAAGAAATTTGAACTAGAAAAACGCAAAGCCGAAAAACTCCATAACGACCTTGGCGCCGCCAATGCGCCCGCTCGTTTCGGCAACGCGGCGGGTACTGTGCTCGACAAAAAAGAACAACGTAAATTGGATCAAGCCAAAGGTTTGGTGCCTTTTGCTTGCAAACTCAATCAAGACCTCGTTAAGCAACTCCACGATGCTTGTACCGCACGTGACGTTTCTGTGAACGAACTCGTCGCTGAGTTACTCCAAGCCGGTCTGAACAAATAATGCAGCGCACCATCTTTGATACACCGATTATTCGCGATGTGATGCCCGGTGTATCGAAAATGTTGTTTAAGCTGATGGGTTGGAAGGTGGTTGGTGAGTTTCCCAAACTCGACAAATATGTGTTGATTGCCGCCCCACACACCAGCAACTGGGACTTTCCAATTGGCTTGGGTGTTTGTTTTATTGGCAAAAAAAAGGTCTACTGGATGGGCAAGCATACTTTGTTTGCTGGCCCATTAGGACCATTGGCACGCTGGTTAGGGGGGATTGCCGTTGATCGACGAAAATCCAACTCTTTGGTCGAGCAGATGGCTGACGTTTACCAACACAGCGAACAATTGATCGTCGCGATTCCACCCGAAGGCACCAGAAAAAAAGTCGCTCAGTGGAAAACTGGATTTTATTATATTGCGCTGCAAGCCAACGTGCCCATTGTGTTGGGCTATCTAGACTTCAAGACAAAGACCAGTGGCTGCGGGAAGGTTTTTTATCCAACGGGTGATATTGAGCTGGATATGCTAGAAATTCAGCAGTTTTACAAAGAGATTCAAGGTAAAAACCCAGAAAACCAATAAATAATTTCATTTTAGACCGACGTTAAAAAACCCAGCGAGCTGGGTTTTTTTCTACATCAACAGACCTAGCTTATAAAATTAAGCAGGTTGGATGTTAGAAGCTTGTTTGCCTTTAGGACCAGTAGTCACGTCAAACGAAACTTTTTGGCCTTCTGCAAGAGTTTTGAAACCAGCAGAATTGATTTGTGAGAAGTGAGCAAACAAATCTTCGCCGCCTTCATCTGGAGTGATGAAACCGAAACCTTTAGAATCGTTGAACCACTTAACTGTACCTTGAGCCATTTTGTATTTCCCTAAAATAAAATAAATTTAACGCACGAAAATCAAGGGAAATGAAGCACTGCGGTACGGCAAGGCCACTACATCACACACATCCACTGCTTGAAAATCCTGCAGCACGTATATTCGCTGAGAGTGCCGCCGCTGGCAAGCTTTATTTGTCATTTTCCGATAAAAAGCTGCTGACTGGCATTTTTCACACTCTGATTTTGCTCATCTTTACGCCTTATCCGTGTTTGCAGCGACGAGCAAAGCCACTGTTTGCTTGAGTTCGATCACTTCTGACTCTAAATACGCCAGCCGCTCAAGTAAATCTGCCGAGGGTTTCTCTGTGCGCTCAAATTGCACTTCGCCCGATAGTAAATGCGCCCAGCGACATTCTCGTGCGCTAGCTTGCTTAGGCACTTGCACTACTAAAGCCCCCGACTCACGCGCTGCTAGTTCATCCAAAAAACCTTCTACCGCTGAAATATCAGCAAAACGATGTAAGCGCTCACAATTAAGCCGCAACTCACCCGCCGTCTGCGGACCACGCAGCATCAATACTGCCAGTAAGGCCACAGACTGACTCGGAATCTGCAAAGCACGGCCCAATAAATGCTCATAACGAGGTACTCGGCTGCCGCTCACCTCGTTTACCATGTCCAACGCACGCAATTCATCGATCACGGCGGCCACATCGCCCTCAGAAGCCTCAAGTACAGGATCTCGACTGGACTTCTGATTACAACCCGTCACCAAGGCATTCAAGGTCAAAGGATAGGAATCAGGTACGGTATAGTGGACCCAACAAAACAGACAGTAATTTAAGATGGTTTCTGCCATAAAAAGGTAGGCCGAAATGAGTGAGAAAAACCGTAAAGTAATGACGGGCGCGCAAAAAGCGAAAGTCGCATTAGAGGCCGCGAA
>CAUPHX010000066.1:0-11129 GCA_963511125.1 uncultured Deefgea sp.
ACCATGATTGCAGCGGCTAATTTATTGAAACGAATTGGCGCTGAGGTTGTTGAGGCGGCAGCGATTGTTGATTTGCCGGAATTGGGCGGCTCAAAATTAGTGAAACAGGAAGGCCTTTCACTATTTACTGTGTGTGATTTTGCAGGGCATTAAGCCCGCAATATATTGAATATTTTTAAAAGGATTTATCGTGACGATGCAATTGCCTGAGGCCAGAACCATTCTTGATAATGCAGACTGTCTTCATGATGAAGTTGAAGTCAATGCAGCGCTCGACAAAATGGGTGAGGCGATGTGTGCCGCCTTGGCGCATACCAATCCTGTGGTCTATACCGTTTTGAATGGCGGTTTGATTGTTTCGGGGCATTTGCTGCCGCGTTTGCGTTTTCCGCTTGAAATTTCGTATATGCATGCGACGCGCTATCGCAACGAAACCAGTGGTGGCGAATTAGATTGGAAGGTGAAACCGCGTGAAGATTTGCGTGGCCGTACCGTCGTCATTGTTGATGATATTTTAGATGAAGGCCACACACTGGCAGCCATTGTTGATTACTGCAAACAACAAGGTGCAAGTGATGTTCATGTGGCCGTGTTGATTGATAAAAAACACAATCGCAAAGCGCCTGGCATTAAGGCTGATTTTGTTGGCATGGAAGTTGAAGATCGATTTTTATTTGGCTGCGGCATGGATTATCAAGGCTATTGGCGCAACACCTTGGCGGTCTATGCGGTAAAAGGATTGTAATCAGGCCCGTGCGCTGCTTGCAATCATGGAGGTTTTCATGGCGACCAGCGCAGATATTATTGTTACGCATTTTCGCCAAATATTAATTTGGCCCCTGCAGCTGATGCCTTTCGAGGTTGAAGGGCAGGGTAGTACGATGGGGCGTCACTGGATGCACATGTTGAATGCCGCTGAAGCGGATTCACCATGGCAACCACGCCCAACTGAATTTGACGGTGATCCCGCAAAATTTCAGGAGCGTCACTATCGCGAATTTGTCACTTTTCTGCCTTACGTTCAGCGTTTCCTGTATGGCGAGGGACGCTCAAACAACCTCAATGCCGATAGCTTCGGCCAGTCACCCCTGCATGTCTTTCGCCGTAATGATATTCGCAAAATCGTCATGATGTTTAAAGATGGCGCGGTTCATCATTTTTCAGTGGCGCACATTGATCTCTATTTCTTTTACGATATTGACGTTGTCATCCTTGCGTTCGAAATTCAAGGCGATAACCTGCCGCTCAAGCGCGTTCAAGACGCTTTGTTTCGTTTTGGTCGTGCTTTTCCCGCTCAGTGGGATGAAGACCATACAGCAGCAAGTTGCTTAAGAAAAGTGGCTTGGCTGGATGAGCAGGGCGAAGTACTCGCTGCATCTGATTATGAAGAGCGTTCTACGTACTTATCCCATTTGGGACGACATCGCGCACCGAAAATGGCCTCGCACTGGGAGTATCTATTGAGCCCTTTGGTGTTGCATCACTCAAGCGCTGTTGGTGTTTTGCGTTATCGACAGATCGAATACCATCGCATGCCGATTATGGCCTATGTTGCGGTGGAAGATCCTTTTGCTTTGTCTGAAGAAGACTTTTACCGTTTGGGTATGGTCACCAAGCCTGGTGATGGTGAAGCCTTGCCTTATACGCGTAAAGTGTTCGAGGAATTTGAACGAAATTGCTGTTTTGATCGGTTTTGGATTCCAGAGCGTAGGCAGGCATCAGCCTCAACCAGAATGATGTGCAATGGACATGCTTTTGTTTTAGTTGGTGCACACGGGAGTGAGTTTTTTTCCGATCCCCATACGGGAGCGCTAGGTCAGTTTCGTCACCAGTATTTTTTGTTAGGCTTGATTGCGCATTTTCATAAAGCCTCACTGCTGATGTTTTCTGATCGATTGGCAGTGGCACTGGCAAATTTAAATCTCCAAGATGTGCAATCAATTCGAAAATTCAAGCGTGAAACGCGGCACCTACAAGAAGCATTTTTGCGTTTCAATCAGCGCTATTGGTTTCGCGAAGTCTCTAATCAGATCATTTCCGATCAAATTTACCAGATGCTGCATCGGCATTTAGAAGTGAGTCGCTTGCATCAAGATGTGCGTGATTCGATTCAAAGTATGAGTCAATACCTAGAGAATGATGATTTGCGTCGTCAGGCCGATACCGTTGTGAGGCTAACAGTCGTGACGATCTTTGGCCTAATTGGCACAACGGTGACTGGGTTTTTGGGGATGAATATTTTTTCGCTTGCAGAGCATTCGAGCCTAGATCGCTTAATGTATTTCATGATTGTTTTTGTTGGAATGTTGGTACTTACATTTTTTACTGTTGCGAAATCGAAAGGCTTTGCTGAGTTTTTAGATGCGGTGGCCGATGAAAAGGTGCCTTGGTTAAATAAACTGAGTGTGCTGTTAAAAATTTGGCGGCGAAAGAAGGCATGAATGCTGCGCATGAAGAAGTGATGATTGTGCATCTCAAATTTGCACCGAACGTGGTAGAATCGCGCATCTTTTTAACGGCCATCGGATGCGTTACTCATGTTCTCAAAATCACAAACTATTGCTTCATATGATCCTGATCTAGCCGCCGCGATGGCTGCTGAGGTGGTTCGCCAGCACGAACATATTGAATTGATCGCCTCTGAAAACTATACCAGCCCAGCTGTGATGGAAGCACAAGGCTCTCAGTTGACCAATAAGTACGCAGAAGGCTATCCAGGCAAGCGCTTTTATGGCGGTTGCGAGCATGTTGACCTTATCGAGCAATTGGCGATTGATCGTGTAAAAGCGCTATTTGGTGCCGAGTACGCCAACGTTCAGCCTCATTCTGGCTCACAAGCTAACCAAGCGGTGTATTTCTCGATCCTAAAGCCGGGCGACACCATTATGGGTATGAACTTGGGTCATGGCGGTCATTTGACTCACGGTTCACCAGCTAATTTGTCGGGTAAATTATTCAATATCGTCGCTTACGGCTTGAATGAAAACGAAGAAATCGATTACGACGATATGGAACGTGTAGCGCTTGAAACTAAGCCAAAATTGCTGATCGGTGGTGCTTCTGCCTACGCTTTGCGTTTTGATTGGGCACGCATGCGCGAGATCGCGGATAAGGTGGGTGCTTACTTCATGGTCGACATGGCGCATTACGCTGGCTTGATCGCAGCAGGTGTTTATCCAAATCCAGTACCGCATGCTCACTTTGTAACATCGACGACGCACAAAACATTGCGCGGCCCACGCGGCGGTATTATTTTGGCCAAGGCTGAGTTTGAAAAGTCGTTGAATTCAAACGTGTTTCCGACACTGCAAGGCGGCCCATTGATGCATGTGATCGCGGGTAAAGCGGTGGCATTCAAAGAAGCGGCGACTGAAGAATTCAAAGAATACCAAGCGCAAGTCATTAAAAACGCACAAGCAATGGCAGCTACTTTAGCTGAACGTGGTTTGCGTATTATTTCTGGTCGCACTGAGTCACATGTATTCTTGGTTGATTTGCGCCCTAAAGGTTTGACGGGCAAGGCTGCAGATGCGTTCTTGGGTAAAGCACATATTACTGTAAACAAAAATGCCATCCCGAATGACCCAGAAAGCCCATTTGTCACTTCGGGCATTCGTATTGGCTCTCCTGCAATTACAACTCGTGGCTTCAAAGAAGCTGAAGCGATTCAAGTCGCTGATTTGAGTGATGTTGTTTTGGATAATCCTGAAGATCAAGCCAATATCGACGCCGTATCAGTGAAAGTAAAAGCGCTGACTGCACGCTTCCCGGTCTACGTTGCTTAAGTTGAACTATTAAAAGGTGGGGCATTAAGCCCCACTTTTTCGTACGGATATCAATGCAGCTATTGCTAAGTAATGCCTGCATTGATATACGTACCCTAGGATTTTCCTTTGCTCTGGCTTGACTGTTTATTTTAACTTGAACAGTTTAAGATGCTCTTTATTCGTTCTTTGTAGGTTTAAGCGTTATGAAATGTCCATTTTGCGGCTCACCCGATACACAGGTGGTTGACTCGCGCATTTCCGATGAGGGCGATACCGTTCGCCGTCGCCGCCGTTGCACGATTTGCGACAAGCGCTTTACCACATTTGAAACCGCCGAAGTCCGCATGCCGCAGGTCGTCAAACAAAACGGGCAGCGCGCCGAGTTTGATCGCGAAAAAGTCCGCACCAGCTTCCTACGTGCCCTACACAAACGCCCCGTTCCTACGCCACTCGTTGACGAGGCGATCTCTCGCATTATTCAAAAAGTACTCACTGTTGGCGAGCGTGAAATCATGTCGCGCCAAATCGGCGAAATGGTGATCTCTGAACTCGCCAAACTCGACAAGGTTGCTTACATCCGCTTCGCTTCGGTCTATCGCTCGTTCCAAGATGTTGATGATTTTCGCGATGTGATCCGTGAAGTCAGTAAGGAGTAAATAGTGGGGCCGCAAGCGATTGATTACTTGATGATGGCTGAAGCATTGCGTTATACCGCGCTGGGCGAATGGACTAGTTCGCCCAATCCTTGTGTCGGCTGTGTGATTGCTAAAGACGGCGTGGTGCTTGGCTTCGGCCATAGTCAAGTCGCAGGCGGTGCACATGCAGAGGTGATGGCGCTAAGGATGGCCGGAGATGATGCGCGCGGCGCGACAGTCTATGTGACGTTGGAACCGTGCAGTCACTTTGGTAAAACACCGCCTTGTGCTGATGCCTTGGTTCAAGCCCAAGTTGCTCGCGTCGTGGTGGCGCTCCGCGACCCCAATCCGCTGGTTGCAGGGCAAGGTCTAGCTCGGTTAAAGCAACACGGGGTTGAAGTTGAGGTGGGTGTTCTCCATGCAGCGGCGCTGGAGCATCACAAAGGCTTCTTTAGTCGCATGATTTTACAAAAGCCGTGGGTTCGCATCAAAACTGCGGCAAGTCTGGATGGTCGAATTGCGCTAAAAGATGGACAATCCAAATGGATCACGGGGGCGGCCGCGCGCTCTGATGTTCAGCGTTTGCGGGCGCGAAGTTGCGCCATGATCACCAGTATCGAAACCGTGTTGGCAGACGATCCGCAGCTGAATGTGCGCGAGTTTCCTGTGGTGCGGCAACCGCTGAAAGTCATTCTTGATAGCCAAATGCGTACGCCGTGCAACGCCAAAATTTTGTCTCAGGGTAAAGTCATCCTTTTTGCGGCAAAAGAATCTGTGCGCCGCACTGAATTAGAAGCGAGTGGCGTAGAGGTAGTTGTTCTGGCAAACGCAGCGGATGGGCGAGTTGACTTGCAAGCGGCGCTTGCCTTCTTGGCGCGACGTGGCTGCAATGAGGTGACGATTGAAGCGGGCGGTAATTTGTGCGGCGCTTTTTTGCAAGCGGGTTTAGTGGATGAAATGGTGATTTATCAAGCCCCAGTATTGCTAGGTGAAGGCTTGCCACTGGCCAATTTTGCATTAAGCCAACTGACAGATAAATTAGAGCCGCAGGTTTTTGAGCGACGTTTGGTCGGTTCAGATCAGCGGATTACATTGCGTTTTACTGATGTTCAAACTGCTTTGCAAGGAGTCCACTAATGTCGGAGCCAGCCATTGTCCTTTGCCCAGATTGCGGCAAAGCTGTTGAAGTTTTGAAGGATTGTGGCGCCATAAGTTACTTTTGCAATCATTGCAATGAACTAAAGTCGTCTCAACGTATTAGAGCCGCTAACCCAGCGCTTTTCGAGGAAAAACATTAATGTTTACTGGGATTGTACAAGGCGTAGCACAGATCAAATCGGTAGTGGATCGTGAAGGAATCCGTACATTAAGTATTGCATTCCCTAGTGGTTTTTGCACTGATATCCAGATTGGCGCTAGTGTCGCAATCGACGGGGTTTGCCTAACAGTAACCGAAATTGGGCCTGATGATCAGCTCAGTTTTGATGTAATGCTACAAAGCTTAATGATCACTACCTTGGCTCAATATAATGTTGGCAGTTATGTCAACGCTGAGCGCGCAGCTAAAGATGGCGCTGAAATTGGCGGTCACCCTTTGTCGGGGCACGTTGATTTTACTGCGACGGTCTTCAACGTGCGAAAAGATCAAAACAATTATTGCATGCGAATCAATGTGCCCAAAATGGCGCTGCGCTATATTTTTGCTAAGGGTTATATTGCGATTAATGGAGCCAGCCTGACTGTGTCTGAAGTAGATAAAGCCGAAGGCTGGTTTGAAGTTTGGCTAATTCCTGAGACGCGTCGGATGACGGTGTTTGAACACAAAACGGTCGGTGACCAGCTCAATATTGAAATTGAACGCGCCACTCAAGTCGTGGTCGATACTGTGCGCGAGTGCCTTGAAGAACGACTTGGTGTTTTGTTACCCGCTTTAGAGGCGTTGCTGGCGCAACAAGGCGTCGACATCAATGCGCTGGCCTTGCCAGCAAACAAGGAAGTACATAATGACTGTTAGTATCTCTCCAGTTCAAGAAATCGTTGCCGAGCTTCGCGCTGGGCGTATGGTGATTTTGGTTGATGAAGAAGATCGTGAAAATGAAGGTGATTTGGTATTGGCGGCAGACTTTGTTACGCCAGAAGCCATCAACTTTATGGCTAAATTTGCCCGTGGCTTGGTGTGCCTAACGCTCACGCAAGAACGCTGCCAGCACTTGAATTTGCCAACGATGGTTAAAAATAACGGCTCGTCGTTTGGTACCAATTTCACTGCGTCGATTGAAGCGGCCGAAGGAGTAACCACCGGCATTTCGGCGCACGATCGCGCACTGACGATTCAAAAAGCCGTTGCGTTTGGCGCCAAAGCCACTGACGTGGTGTCGCCTGGGCATATATTTCCTGTCATGGCGCAGCCAGGCGGTGTCTTGGTTCGCGCTGGCCATACCGAAGCGGGCTGTGATTTAACGATGATGGCTGGATTGACACCCGCATCGGTGATTTGCGAAATCATGAGCGAAGACGGCACAATGGCACGCTTGCCAGAATTGCTGGTTTTCGCCAAAGAACATCAGCTAAAAATCGGTACCATTGCAGATTTAATTCATTACCGCAGTCAAACTGAATCTTTGGTCGAATGCGTCGGTAGCCGTAAGGTTCGGACCTTTGCGGGCGAGTTTGAATTGGCGGTGTACCGCGACAAACTGACCGCAGCCACGCATTTAGCGCTCATCAAAGGGCAGCCATCGCCAGATCAAGAAATCTTGGTTCGTGTGCACGAGCCTTTGTCGGTAATGGATTGGATTGATCTGGATGCGCGCTCGCACTCTTGGAATATTGAATCGACGTTGGCAGCGATTAACGAAGCGGGCAAGGGCGTTGTGATTTTATTGCATCGCACTGAATTAGGCTCGGATGTAATGGAGCGCGCCTTGCCTGAATTAAACCTCAATAAGCCACAGAAGTGGGACTTACGTACCTATGGTATTGGCGCGCAGATGTTGAAAGACCTAGGTGTTGGACGTATGCGTCTGATGTCGCCAGAAAGAAAAATCCCAAGCATGATGGGTTTTGGCTTGGAAATTACCGCCTTTGAGGCGCCAAAAGGAAAGTAAATATGCTGAAAAATATCCCTACAATTGCTGCAAATTTATCGGGCGCTGGTTTGCGAGTTGGCGTGGTGATGAGTCGCTTTAATACACCAGTTTGCGAAGGTCTACGTGACGTGTGTTTGGTTGAGTTATTGAATTTATGAGTTGATGAGCAAGACATTCTATTGGTCAGTGTTGCTGGTGCGCTGGAAATCCCTGTGGTCTTGCAAACAATGGCGGAAAGTGATCGCTTTGATGCACTTATCGCACTCGGCGCGGTCATTCGTGGTGACACTTACCATTTTGAATTGGTCGCCAATGAATCTGGCGCGGGCGTGACTCGCGTTGGACTCGATTGCGGCATTGCGATTGCGAACGCCATCTTAACGACTGATACCGACGAACAAGCAGAAGTACGAATTTCCGAAAAGGGTCGCGATGCGGCTCGCACTGTCGTTGAAACGGCTAATTTAATGAAGGCATTACAAGTATGACTGAAGCAAGCACCCCAGTAGCCCCACGCCCAAAGCAAAAATCAGCGCGTCGCCGCGCCCGCGAATTTGCCATGCAGGGTATCTATCAATGGTTAATGACCAACGATACGGGTAGCAATATCGACCGTTATTTGCGTGATAGCACCCCGTACTTCCCAAAGTGTGATGAGATTTTGTTCCGAGCGGTACTTTTTGGCGTGATTAAAGATATTGGACCGCTTACCAAAGCACTCGAGCCCCATGTAGAGCGCCCATTGGATGAAGTCAGTATCGTTGAAATGGCCGTGTTATACGTCGGCGCCTATGAGATCGTTTCTATGCCTGAAACGCCATATCCAGTCATCATCAATGAAGCCATAGAGTTATCCAAATCATTTGGCGGAGCAGATGGTCATCGCTTTGTGAATGGCGTGCTGGATAAGTTGGCGGCTTTGGTGCGTGCGAATGAGTTTGCCGCGGCAGCTGCTAAACGTCGTAACGGTTAATAAGCCACTCAAATAAACTGCCTGAGCAATCGGGCAGGGTGTCTCTTGTGAATGAATTCGATTTAATCGCCAAGTATTTTACTCGCCCCACGCCTGATGTAGATCTTGGCGTGGGCGATGATGCCGCTCTTGTTTCCGTTACTTCAGATCATCAATTGGCCATATCGGTGGATATGTTGGTTGCTGGGCGGCATTTTTTTGCTGATGCCGATCCTGAGCGACTAGGGCATAAATGCTTGGCCGTGAATTTGTCGGATATGGCCGCTATGGGCGCAAAGCCGACGTGGTTTACTTTGTCGCTGGCTTTGCCGGAATTAAATGAGCCGTGGCTGGCAGCGTTTAGCCGTGGCCTTTTTGCGCTAGCAGATCAGTATGGCGTTGCGTTGATCGGTGGCGACACAACGCGCGGGCCATTGTCGATTTCGATTCAGATTGCAGGCGAAGTGCCGAAGGGTCATGCGCTATTACGAAGTGGTGCTCAAATTGGTGATGATGTTTGGGTTAGCGGGCCGCTAGGTGCTGCAGCGGCAGCGGTAATGCATCGCACGGGGCGAATCGTACTGTCCGATGAAATTGCGCTGCGCTGTGATTTGCGCTTAGACCTGCCGCAACCTCGTGTTGCTCTGGGTTTGGCCTTGCGTGAATTGGCTCATTCGGCGCTGGATATATCGGATGGATTGTTGGGTGACCTGTCACATATTTGTGAGTTGTCTAATTGTTCGGCGGAAATTTACTTTAATAAAGTTCCGCAAGCTACTGAACTTAAAGAACTAAGTGTAAATAATTATGCTTGCGTCATTGAGGCTATTCTGGCCGGCGGGGATGATTATGAATTATGTTTTACTGCTAGTCCTACACAGCGATCCGCGATTATTGCGCTGGGTGAGGCGCACAATCAGCCCTGGTTTTGTCTGGGGAAAATAATTCCGCGAACCCGTGCGCGCCTTGTCAATGGCCTCAATGTTGAGGGTGAGTTGATGGATTTGTGCTTTACTGGATTCGATCATTTCAAATGAAGAAAGCACCGCAAGTACTTGTTAATTGGCAGTTTTTGTTTGCTAGGCCAGCGCATTTTATTGCTTTGGGTTTTGGGAGTGGCCTGCCACGCAACGCGCCGGGCACTTGGGGTACGTTGGCGGCTTTGCCACTGTTTGCCTTACTGCAAATGGTGTTCTCGCACAGTACCATCGCACTGATTTGTATTCCGGTATTTGTTTTGGGCGTATGGGCGGCCGAGGTTACGGGGCGAAATTTAGGTGTTAGCGATTATGGCGGCATCGTCATTGATGAAATTGTCGCGATGTGGCTGGTTTTATGCGTCGCGCCTCCAACATGGTTGGGGTGGGTGATCGCGTTTGGCTTGTTTCGCTTGTTTGATATCGTCAAGCCGTGGCCGATTCGCTGGCTAGATCAGTATGTGAAAGGTGGCTTTGGTGTGATGATTGATGATATTTTGGCTGCCGTATTTGCGATCATTCCTTTGTTATTGCTTGCGCCCTATTTGTGACTTCACCGATGGAAGATCCCACTACGCTGAACGATGCCGACGCACTCCGTGCGGGCTTGCTCCTTATTGTAAAAAACTTACCCGATTTGCCGGGGGTATATCGTTATCTCGCCGGTGATGGCGCCGTTTTATATGTGGGTAAAGCAAAAAGCCTCAAGAAACGCGTTAGTTCATACTTCCAGAAAAACGATCAAAGTCCACGCATTCGACTGATGCTGGCGCAAGTGGCAAGTATCGAAACCACCGTGGTGCGCTCTGAAGCTGAGGCATTGGTTCTCGAAAACAACTTAATTAAAGCTTTAAGTCCTCGCTATAACATCTTGTTTCGTGATGATAAATCCTATCCTTATGTGATGTTAAGCGGGCATAAGTCACCACGGTTAGCCTATTATCGTGGCACGCTAGATAAAAAAAATACTTACTTTGGCCCCTTCCCAAATGGTTACGTGGTTAAAGAAAGCATTCAATTATTGCAAAAGGTTTTTTTACTGAGAACTTGCGAAGATTCCGTTTTTGGTAATCGCTCACGCCCCTGTTTGTTGCATCAAATCAAGCGTTGTTCCGCGCCGTGTGTTGATCTAGTTACGCCAGAGGCATATCGGCAAGATGTAGCCAACGCGACGCTTTTTTTGATGGGTAAAGAGACGGAAGTGATTGCCACGCTTGAAGCAAAAATGAAGCTACTGGCCGCAGAGTGGCAATTTGAAGGCGCGGCCGCTGTACGTGATCAAATCCACGCTTTGTCGCAGGTGCAAGAGCGCCAATTTGTATCGTCTAACACCAGTGAGATGGATGCCGATATTGTTGCCTGCGTCCAGAGCGAGGGTGTGTTATGCGTCAATCTGGCCATGGTGCGTGGCGGGCGACATGTTGGCGATAAAAATATTTTCCCAAGTCATGCTGATGAGTACACTCCCTCAGCCGCAATTCATGCTTTTTTGGCTCAGCATTATTTAGAGCGCAGCACACCGAGTATGATTTTGTGTTCGCCGATGCCTGATGAGGCGGAGCTGCTGAGTGAGTTATTGTCTGAGCAAGCCCAGCATAAGGTCTTAATTAATGCCAACCCCAATGGGGAGCGACGTATCTGGCTAGAGATGTCAAGGCGCAACGCAGAGCAAGCTATACTCCAGAAAAAAGGCCAGCAAGCAAGTCAAG
>CAUPHX010000067.1:0-11086 GCA_963511125.1 uncultured Deefgea sp.
AGCGAATTCGGCAGTTGCCACTACCCGCACGGAGTGCAAAAAAGTCACCACCGGCAAAGGCAAGAAAAAGAAAACCGTGACGCAATGCGCTCGTGCCTCCAAAACGCCAACGGCGACAGCGAAAGCCACCAAGACCACGCGCGGGGCGAAAGCAAAGCCGGCAAGCACAAAAAAATCGGCCGCAAAAACTAGCGCAAAAAAAACTAAAACTACGGCCAAAAAAGCGCCGGCAAAACAGTCGAGCAAGTCAAAAACGGCCACAAAATCTAGCACTAAGAAATAAAAAATAAGCCATTCAAATCTGAATGGCTTATTTTTTTAAGAGAGCATGTGATGAGCAGGGACGATGATTAAGCCTGCTCGTTGCCCCGGTGGCACATCTGGATTCGGAAAAATAATTCTCGCATTCGCTTCTGTCACAACAAACTCCTCCCCCTGATCCACCGCTAAGACCATCCCGACGGGGAGTGGCGTAAAGTTATCGGTTCGTCCATCGATGGCAAACTTAAAATCATGGCTAGTTTTAAGGATTTCTCGTGACACGCGAAAGATTTGCACGTGCTCAGGAACCAATTCTGGCTCTGGCAAATCACCCTGCACCAAACCTTGCAAATAAGCTGCCATTTTTGATAAATCGATGCTTTTATTTTGCCCAAAAGGTCTTGCGCTACCTAACTCAACCGTAAAGGCAGCAGCATCGCATTGCCAGCTGCTAAAAAAGGAAAAGGTACTCGACTTCGTCGATTGCAATAAAATTGTATCCACACCTGCCAAAGATAAACGAGCGATCTCTGTCGTTGAAAATTTCTTTTCCGGTTTCGGCATTGGATAAATTGCAAATTTCTCAATCAGTGATCCATGAATAGCCGTATGCAAATCGTAGTGAAGTCGCGTCCGATTGGTGCCGCCCGCTTGAAAAAAACGCATTACGTGCATTTCTAACATCGCGGCTCGGCGTTTTTCCACCCCATCTTCCACATCAGGCGTGCGGCCAAATAGTCGGTTCATATCCTCTTCAACAAAACGCTGCCCAAGCCGAAGTGCCGCCACATTGCCAAAGATAAACAAAACACGGGCACGAACCTTAATCGCCCCAGCACAGACCTGCTCGATGAGTTGCTCAACCAACTCTACGGGCGCTGTTTCATTGCCATGAATACCGCAAGAAACCACCACATCAAAGGCATTTTTTACGCCGTCCTGCGGCTCAAAGCGAATCACGCCCTCATCCATCACTTGCACACTGGCGCCACTCGGCAAGCAATAAGGCAATGCGATGGCCGTTTTTCCAGCTAAGGTTTCATGTAAAAAACTACTCATTCGCAATTTCCCTTCACAAGCGTCTCAGTCGTATAGCTTCATTTTAGCAGGCAATTCCTGACACTGAAGCATTTCTTACTTATCCAAGCCATGTAATTGAAATGGATAAATTGAACCTAGGCGCATAATTTGCGTTAATTCATCCAAAGCGGTGCGAACCTCGATTAAAAGTTGCGGATCGAGCAAATCACTTTCGTGCAATCGATCGCGATAATGCCGCTCAACCCAGCCACACAACTGCCGATAGAGCGCGTCATTCATCCAAACACCCGGATTCACTTCTGCCGCCTCTGCCGCGGTCAAAGCGACCCGCAAGCGCAAACAAGCTGGGCCACCGCCATTTTGCATACTCTGCTTGAGGTCATACACCAATAATTCATCGATCGGGCCACCACTACTTTGTAAGGACTGCAAATACGCCCAAACCGCGGGGGTGTTTTTACATTCTTCTGGCACCAATAAACGTTGCTTGCCATTCGGTTTGGCCAGCAATTGGCTATTAAACAAATACGATTTCACCGCATTGCCCACACTCACCACATCGCGGGCCACCTCGATAATATTTAGTCGGCCCGCCATTTTTTCATTCAGCTCGGCATAAACCTGCGCCGATTGTAAAAAGGCATCTTGATGACAAAATAAGACGTTTTGATTGCCAACCGCAATCACATCGTTATGAAACACACCTGCATCAATCACCGCTGGATTTTGCTGCGCCAAAACAGTATGACTGGCAGCAAGACCATGCCGCCGGATCACGGCCTCACTGGCTTCTCGGGTTTGCCGAGCTGGATATTTTGTCGGCTCAATTTGGCCACCCCAGTGTTGCCGCCCATAAACAAAAAACTCGACGCCAGCATCACCATAGTCATGACAAAAACGGGTGTGATTGGCCGCGCCTTCATCACCCAATGCAGCCATCATGGGCAAAGCTGCATGTACGGTAAAATGAGCTGGATTTGAAAAAACCGCCTTTAAGCTACGAAAGGTTTGCCGATGCTCGATCGCTCGATGAAATTTATTTTGCAAATTGGCGACGCTAAAATGTACCCGACCATCTTGCGTATCTGCCGATGGACTCACTGTCGCTGCATTTGCCGTCCACATTGATGATGCAGAACTCATTGCCGACAAATACCCTTGCGGTGTATTGGCTAGTGAGCTAATTATTTCTTGATCTGTACCAACATACCCAAGGTCACGCATTAGCCATAAGGCAGGGCGTTCTTGCGGCGGCAACACACCCTGCTGATAACCTAGATCTGCCAGCGCTTTCATCTTGGCCAAACCTTGCAAAGCAGCTTGGCGCGGATTAGCCGCCTGCTGGGCATTGCCCGTCGAGGCGATATTGCCAAAAGAGTGCCCACCATAATGATGCGTCGGTCCGACGAGCCCATCAAAGTTGGCTTCAAAAGCTGGATTATTCATACTCATAAGCTCATCCCTGCAGGTAGTTGCGCGGGTAAAATCAATGTTTCTGACTCCAAAGAAGCCACCGGATAGGCGCAATAATCTGCGGCATAATAAGCACTGGCTCGATGATTGCCCGATGCACCAATACCACCAAAAGGCGCGGCACTCGACGCGCCGGTCAGCGGCTTATTCCAATTCACAATTCCGGCACGGGCTTCACGCCAAAATAATTCGTACTGCGCACGCGAATCTGATAACAAACCCGCAGCCAGTCCAAACTGCGTGCGATTGGCCAGCACCAGCGCCTCATTAAAACTTTCAAAACGCAGTACTTGCAAAAGTGGGCCGAAATACTCTTCATCCGGCAGGTCTTTCACCTTGGTTACATCTAAAATCCCCGGCGACAACAACGCCGTTCCCGGCTGAACACGATCCATCGCTAACAAAGAAACCGCGCCCAGTTGGCGCAAATGATCCTGTGCCGCAAGTAGCGCATCCGCAGCCGCCAAAGAAATCACCGCCCCCATAAAGGGCTGCGGCTCTGCATCCCAAGCCCCCACTTTTAAAGCAGAAGAGACACTAATTAAGCGTGCCAAAAAGGCATCACCCCACGCCCCAGTCGGAACCAGTAAACGTCGCGCACACGTGCAGCGCTGACCAGCGGAAATAAATGCCGATTGAATCACGTGATGCAACGCGGCATCGACTTCGGCGACTTCTTCGACGATCAGCGGATTATTGCCGCCCATTTCCAGCGCCAGAATTTTTTGGGGCGCACCCGAAAATTGGCGATGCAGCGCATAGCCCGTATTGGCACTGCCGGTAAAATACAAGCCGTCCAAATCAGCTTGTGCGGCCACAGCAACGCCAGTATCACGACCGCCTTGCAGCACATTCAGTACTCCATGCGGCAATCCTGCCGCCATCCACAACTCGGCAGTTTTTTGCGCCGTCATCGGCGCCAGTTCTGACGGTTTGAACACGACACAATTACCTGCAATCAGCGCGGGAACAATATGCCCATTGGGTAAATGACCGGGGAAATTATACGGTCCAAACACCGCCACCACGCCATGGGGACGATGGCGTAATACCGCTTGCGCGTCACCTTGTTGTGCGTGTTTCGTACCAGTACGTTCATCGTAACTTTTGAGCGAAATCTCGATTTTATTGACCATCGTCGTGACTTCAGTCAACGCTTCCCAGCGCGGCTTTCCCGTTTCCATGCCAATCACATCAGCAAGGCTGGACTGATTGGCTTTTAATAAATCGGCAAAATTGCGAACGAGCGCAATACGTTCAGACAAATCCAAATCACGCCAAGGCGCAAATGCCGCACGAGCGGCTTTCACTGCGGCGCTGACGTCATCAATATTTGCAGCGTTCCCCTGCCACACTATCGTCTGCGTCACTGGATTGCATGAAGAAAAAGATTCACCGTGGCCTAACTGCCATTGACCATTAATTAATTGCATAGGTATCGCCCTCTAAGCTTTTGCTGACAATGGCACTGCACGAATACTGTCGCCATTTTCTAAATTAAGACGTTTCAATACTTCGCTCGTTAATGGCAAAGAATCTTCTAGCGGCCGAGTAACTGCCAAGGTCACACGAAAATCACTCAAGCTGCGATTACTCACCAACCATGGGATGCCATTTTTAGGCTCAGCAGCCACAGCCAAGGATTGGTAGATCGTTGATTGCCTAACCGCACGAATATCGGCCAAACTACATTCCAAACTCGGGCCAGCATCAAAAATATCGACATAGCCTTGGTATCGAAAACCTTCCGACTCCAACATCGCCCGCGCTGGTGCGGTCGCTGGATGCACATGCCCCAAAGCCGCTTGCGCAGCCTCAGACAAAAAGCAGGTGTAAATGGGATGTTTGGGCATCAGCTCGGCGATGAATGATTTGCTGCCGACATACGACAGAAAATCGGCTTTGGCAAAATCCATCGTAAAAAAATGCCGACCCAAACTTTCCCAAAAAGGCGATTGACCCGTCTCATCCGAGACCCCGCGCATCTCGGCAATCACCCGCTCGGCAAAACGCTCTGGAAATTCCGCCATAAATAAAAATCGACTTTTGGAAAGCAGCGCACCGTTGCCGTCCTTGCGATGCGAAACAGCTAAAAACAAGGAGCACAATTCACTGGAACCGGTTAAATCGGAAGTCAAAAATAGCGTGGGGAGTTGCTTATAAATATCGAGTTCGCGCGAGGCGTGCACCGACAAACCGATGCGGTAGTTATACCAAGTGTCGTGCATCCCTAAAGCCGCCTCAACACCGCAAATACCGACAATGTCTTGCGTCGCATCATCTTCGAGCACAAACAGATAACTGGCATCAGCCAATTCAGGCGTGCCATTCAGGCTTTGTAGGCTGGCTTGGATTCGCGAATTTAAGCGCGCAGGATTAGGCTGTAAAGTCGTTACGCCAACACCCGCAGTTTTTGCCAGAGCCAGTAGCGCATCCATATCACCAAGGCCTATCGGGCGTATCAACATGGTTTTCAACTTAATAAATAGTTAAACCAATGTAGCAAAGTGTAGAAAAAACGCGTATCGGGAGTTTCCCATGCAAGTCAGGGTGACCGCATGATAAGGAATGAGCTTGAAGTGCAAATCGGTAGGGCTAGAAATGGTGCAACACCGAGCCGACTTGCGACAAATTGACTTAATTGGCCATCAATAAAGTGCGGCCACCCTCAAAGCGCGGCGCAAAATAGCTGTTGGCTAAAGACTCGATTTTGACTTTGCCATTCGTAGAAGGCGCATGAATAAATTTATCGTCTCCCAGATAAATCCCGACGTGCGAAAAAGATCGGCTTGTCGTTTTAAAAAACACCAAATCGCCCGCCTGCAGTTGCTCCTTGGGAAGCGGTCTAGCCACCGAAGCCATATCCGCAGCGGTACGTGGCAAATGAACACCGAGCGCATTTTTATACACCAAAAAAACCAAACCACTGCAATCCAAACCCGCCTCAGGATTGGTACCACCAAATTGATAATTCGTTTCCAGTAAGCCCAGCGCATACATCACAATTTCACGTCCTGCACCATCCGCTTTAATATTCGCTAGCGAGGGTATTGGCTTGGCTACCTTGCTGCTTTTCGGCTTGATCGAGGTACACCCCACAACGACCAACACAACCATGATTGCAGACAAAATAACTTTAAGCATCCGATAACACCTTAATATGCTCTGTGACACTGCGGGCCAGTGCCGACAAATCATAACCACCTTCCAACATCGACACGATGCGCCGCTCGCTGTATTGATCAGCAATTTTCATAATTTGCTTAGTCACCCACGCATAATCAGCCTCGACCAAACCCATCGAGCCCATATCGTCCTCCAAATGCGCGTCAAACCCGGCAGAAATCAAAATCAATTGCGGCTTGAATTCATGCAATGCAGGCAACCACTGTTGCATAACTACATCACGAAACTCCGCCCCCTTACTCGCCCTTGGCATCGAAACATTGAGCATATTCGGCCCTTTTGGCACATCGCCCGAATAAGGAAAAAACGGATGCTGAAAAATACTCACCATCAAAGCTCGCGGCTCATCAAATAAACAATCCTCAGTACCATTGCCGTGATGCACGTCAAAATCAACGATTGCTACGCGCTCCAAGCCATACACTGCCATCGCATGTTTGGCGGCAATTGCAACATTACTTAAAAAACAAAACCCTAGCGCGTTCTCGCGTTCAGCATGATGTCCGGGTGGCCGCATTGAGCAAAACACATTTTGCGCCTTGCCTTGCATGACTAAATCAACACCTTGAATCCCTGCCCCCGCGGCATGATAAGCCGCATTAAGTGTGTAGGGGTTCATGGCCGTATCGGGTTCCATATGCACATGACCTTGCGCCGGACTCGCTACGGCCAATCGATCCAAATATGGCTCAGTATGCACACGTAATAATTGTTCTCGCGTCGCAGGCTGCGCGGTAAGATGGAGTAAATAATCCCAAACTCCTGCGGCAATCAACCTATCCTGAATGGCAGCCAAGCGCTCAGGACACTCAGGATGGCCCTTACCCATTTCATGCATCACACACGACGGATGACTAATAAATGCTGTTGCACCACCGGAACCTGACACAGACTTGCCCCTTACCAATAATGAGTATTTTTTGTTAAGTTTACGCCGCACAGCAAAAGAGGGAAAGAATGAATCATTTAGGCCAACCAACCCTGTTGCAACAGGTGCACGAAGCAGAGCAACAGCTCAATACCATCATTTTAGGCAAAGCGCCCATTTTGCGCCTTGCTTTAAGCTGCAGACTCGCTCGCGGACATCTCTTAATTGAAGATGTGCCAGGCGTAGGCAAAACGACCTTGGCGCATGCGCTCGCTAATATTCTAGGTTTGCAATTTGCCCGTATTCAGTTCACCAGTGATTTACTCCCCGCAGATTTGCTGGGGGTGTCGGTTTACGAGCGTTCTGAGGAGCGTTTTCGCTTTCATCCGGGGCCGATTTTCACGCAAGTCTTGCTCGCGGATGAAATTAACCGCGCCACAGCCAAAACCCAATCGGCACTACTTGAAGCAATGGCTGAACAACAAGTCACCATTGATGGGCAAACCAGTACTTTGCCACATCCATTCTTTGTCATTGCAACACAAAATCCGCAACAACAAATTGGTACTTTCCCCCTGCCTGAATCACAGCTTGATCGTTTTTTGCTTCGTATCCAACTAGGCTATCCCGATGCAAAAGCAGAACGGGAACTCTTGCAAGGCATTGATCGGCGCGATTTATTGGGGCAAATAAAGCCAATCTTAAACGCAGAGCAGCTCATCGCGGCCCAAACGGCAATCCAATCAATTCAAGTCGCGCCCGCATTACTCGACTACATCCAAGCACTATTGGCCGAAACGCGTGAAAACCAACGCTATACCTGCGGTCTTTCGCCACGCGCTGCGCTCGGCTTAGTACACGCCTGCAACGCCTTCGCTTGGCTGGATGGCCGACCCATGGTCATTCCCGATGATGTTCAGCAGATTTTCCCTGCCCTTGCGGGGCACCGGCTCATCTTACGGCTCAGTGGCCGCAGCGACCCAGACTCTGCCCGAGAAATCCTTAAGCAAGTTGCCATTCCATAATGAATGCCCGATTGAATTTAATTAGCCAATCTCTTTATTCACTTTGGCTAAGATTTATTGACAATCGCCACCCACTGAGCGCGGGGCGACAACGCATTCGCCATCAAAGGCTGTATATTTTCCCGACTTGGTATGGTTTGGCCTACATGATTACCGTATTCACCCTGCTGATTGGCTCGCTCAATTACCAGCTGAGTCTTGGCTTTTTTTTCGCATTTTTATTAATCGGCATTGCGCATGCCGTGATGCTGCGTAGTTATGCCAACCTTCTGGGGCTGGAATTGAGTACCAGTTCAACCGAAGCTGTTTTTGCCGGTGAACCGGCTCATTTTCCAATTGTGCTGCACAACCTCAAACCACAAACCCGTGCCGGAATTGAAATCCATACGACGCAAGGCGAAGACGCTTTTGTAGCGCAAGTTCTAGGCTTAGACCACTGCATCGTATCACTAGCAATTCTTAGTACTCGCCGAGGGCGGCTAACACTACCACGCTTACGGATTGATTCAACGCAGCCTTTGGGGCTGCTTCGTTGCTGGACTTATCTCAACTTGCAGCAAGAAACACTCATCTACCCCGCCCCCGAAATAGATGCGCCGCCCTTACCAGAGCACTTACATGGTCAAGATGGCAAAGAATACCGCCTAATCGGTAATGAGGATTTTTATGGTTTACGGCTATTCCAACGCGGCGATGCCAGGCACGACATTGCATGGAAACAAAGTGCGCATGGCGAAAACCTACTGATTCGCCAATATCAATCACCATTAGGCAAGTCGCTTTGGCTCAATTGGGATGAAATGACCGAACTTCAGCCCGAGCAACGCCTGAGTCGCCTAGCAGCATGGATCATCGCGGCGCACGATCAACAGCGCCCTTACGGCCTCAAACTGGGCCAGCAAGAATTCCCTCCCGCGCTGGGGACCAAACACCAAACTCAATGCTTACAAGCACTAGCGCTGTTTGGTGAGGGTGCACCCGTATGAAAATCAAAAAAACCACCCGCCCCTTACACCCTCGTGAATTACAGTACATGGGTTTATTGATGGGATTGGTGTGCTTCCCGCATTTATTGATGCAGCCGGGCTGGCTAGCCGCCGTACTCTCTTTGTGCGTCATTATTTTTTGCAGCCTGACGCCACTAATGCGCAGCAAAATTCCGCACAGCCTTAGCTTTATGCTGGCCCTAGCTAGCCTAGGCGCTGTATTTCAAGCCCATGAAACGCTGATTGGTCGTGACGGTGGCGTCGCTATTTTGGTGGCGCTCAGCATCATCAAGCTTTACGAAACGCGTAACCTACGCGATGCGCATGCCATGTTTCTGCTCGCTTTTTTCACCACCGGTGTCGGCTTTCTGCAAGGACAAGCCCCATGGCAAGCAGCGATTGCTCTATTTAGTATTTTTATAACTTTCAGTCTGGCGCTCAAACTAGAAAATCCAAATCTATCAATGGGTATATCCAGCAAGAAATCATTTAGATTAGTTCTTGAAGCAATACCCATTGCATTATTTTTATTTATTTTATTCCCAAGACTACCAGCGCCACTTTGGAATACCCCCAGCGAAAAAGTGGGTCTAAGCGGGCTTTCTGGTGAACAAATGAGTCCCGGCAGATTAAGTCAGCTCATTAAAGACGATAGCATTGCATTTCGCGCAGAATTCAAAAGCAGCGCCCCTCGCCAAGATCAGCTGTATTGGCGAGGGCCTGTCTTTGATCAATTTGACGGTGAACGCTGGCTACCCACTAAAAATACAGGCGTTGCGCCACCCAACATCGTAGCACTCGGCAGTATCGTCGACTATCAAATCACCCTCGAACCCCACCAGCAAAACTGGCTACTTGCGCTTGACTTGCCCACTCGTGCACCAAACAATTCAGTCCTAAGCCGCCAACTGCAATTATTACACGCCACTCCGATCAACCAACGACTTCGTTACCAAGCCAGCGCCACGCTGAGCTGGCAAATACTTGGCGACGATGGTGTGGCACAGTCGCTAAAATTACCGGAACAAAGCAACCCCAAAACCCGCGAACTCGCCGCCAGCTGGCAAAATTTACCGCCAGCAGAACGGGTCCAAGCGGGGTTAACTTGGCTTAAATCCAATGGTTTTACCTATACACTGAACCCACCACTACTACGTCAGCGTCACCGAGTTGATGAATTTTTGTTTGAGAGTCAACAAGGCTATTGCGAACATTTTTCTAGCTCTTTCGCTTTCCTGATGCGCGCCGCCAACGTTCCCGCCCGGGTGGTGACGGGCTATCAAGGCGGATCACTCAATCCAAGTAGCAATTACTATATTGTCCGTCAAGCAGATGCCCATGCTTGGGTTGAAGTATGGCTCGCGGGGCAAGGCTGGCAGCGAGTCGACCCGACTTTTGTTATTTCGCCATCGCGCATTGAAAGCGGCTTAGGATCGAGCTTTCAAGGCGCAGGTCTACCGATGATGCTGCGTAGCGATAATTTCTGGCTCAAATCAGTCCGTTTAAAGTTAGATGTCTTCGTCAATAACTGGAATCAATGGGTCATTGGCTACGACGACAAACGCCAATTGGATTTATTAAAGCGACTTGGAATTCAAGATTTCTTATCACTGACCTTTTTGTTGTGGTTCGCGGGTAGCGTTGTGGTCAGCTTAGGGGGATTTGCCTTATGGCTGATTCTGAGTCATCGACCACCGCCGATCGATATGGCCAGCGTACTGTACCTACGCTACTGCAAACAATTAGCTCGCCATCAACTCAACCGAGCACCGTACGAAACGGTGTCACAGTTTGGACTACGCTGCCAAACTGCATTGCCAGAGCACGCCAATGCCATTTCAAAAATCACACAGCTTTATACTCAAGCCCGCTACGCGCAAGACCCACAGGCACTGCAGCAATTAAAACTGGCAATTGCTCACTTTCCTTAATCCTGTTCGGTCTTTTTAATTTATGATTGAGTTCTAATTGGCTCAATCATTGACAACACCATGGCACGCTTTCTCACCGAACCCGCTTTCGCCCATCAAAACCCAGCCAAAATCGGCGTGTTACTGATCAATCTAGGCACCCCAGAAGCGCCCACCGCTGCGGCAGTTCGGCCCTATTTACGGCAATTCTTATCCGACCCACGCGTTGTTGAAATTCCAAAGCCAATCTGGTGGTTGATTTTAAACGGGATTATTCTGACTTTTCGCCCGAAAAAAAGCGCCGAAAAATACGCTAGCATTTGGACCAAAGAAGGC
>CAUPHX010000068.1:0-10994 GCA_963511125.1 uncultured Deefgea sp.
GTCGGTGCGAAGCTCGAAGCCTTCGCCGCGAGCTTCACCTTTACCATTGCTGCGCGGGTGGATCAGGTAGCCGAGGTTCAGTTGGGTTTTGGCGTGTTCGCTGCTGAGTTTGGTGCGCACTTGGCCGGTACTGTCGTCGAATAGCAGTTCGCCGTATTGCCCACCTTTGTATTCTTTAGATTTGATGCCCGACAGGGTTTTATTTGCTGGCAATGCACCTGCGCCGCTGAACGTTGGCGTTGGGTGGCTGCCGTTGTAAACGACGCCGGTAACAATCGGGCGGTCGATATCGCCTTCGATAAAATCAACCAACACTTCTTGGCCCACGCGCGGGATGAATTGATGACCCCAGCCTGCGCCTGCGCTCGGATAGGCGACGCGAATCCAGCAACTACTCTTGTCGTCGAAATTGGCGCCAAAGCTGGCGTGTTCCGATTGGCGCTGCCAGTGAAACTGTACTTTGATCCGGCCGAGATCGTCGGTGTGGACTTCATCGGCATCGCCGCCCGCGCCTACCACTGTCGCCGTTTGCACGCCGCGTGATTTGGGTTTGGCGAGTGTTTCGCTGTCGTTTAAATTAAATACTGGGGTAATGGGCTGACCGCGTCGTTGCGCGGTGAATTCAGCCTGATACGGGATAGGCGTATTATTTATACCGTTGACGGCAGCGCCATTCCTTACCTGAGCATTCGCGGGCAAGCCCGCTCCCACGCTCAGTCTTGCCGAGCCCAATAAACTCGGTGCCACTTGCAATAGTTGTTGTGTTAAATCGTGCGGCAGATTGTTGTTCGCGCTAAAGTTCAGCTCGGTAATCGCAAACTCGCGTTGCTCGGCACTATCCCATTCATGGGCGGGATGATCTTCGAGGCGAAACCATTGCCCGGCTTGCAAGCTACGCAATGTACCGCTGCCGCTGAACGATTTCTTTTGCGTATCAATCGCTTGTTGGCGCAATTGCGCGTAACGACTGAGTTGCTCGGTGTCACCCGCGTAGTACAGACTTTGCGGGTCGTAATCTTCAAAACTGCTTTGCAGTTGTGAGCCACCATCGCCTTGATCGACGGCCGATTCGTCACCGCTGTGTTGCGTATTTACGGCTTTGTAATCAAATGAGGCAAGTGAAACCGAATGGCTGCCAACTTGCCGTTGGCTCGTCCAATCGGTGAGCGCATCCGATGCTTCAGTCGCGTCGGCGCGATGGAAGCGCACTTGAGAATCCGTGGCTTCGGGGATGGCAAACGCATCGTCAAATACCACCAATTGCACTTGCGGGGAGTCAGCAGGCTGGTGTTCAAAGCGCCAAGCGAGCCCTTCTTCATGCAGTAAACGCACGAGGAAATCGTAATCGGATTCGCGGTATTGCAGGCAATACGAGCGCGCCAAATGCTCGCCAGTCAGCTTGAAATCCAGCGTTTGCACCGCGGCAAATACTGAGTTGGCGGTTTGATGCTCACCCAATACCTGTTTGACGATATCCGGAACCGATAAATCCTGAAACACCCGCGATGTACGGCGATGGCGCAGCAGCGCAAACGGCGGCTCGACGATGAGTTGATACTTGGCGAAACCACCATCCGCACCGAGCATCTGCGCTTGCGATACCACGCCACAACGCTCAATTGCGTCACCGTTGGCGTCTGCCACACTCAGCACAATGGGTAGGCCGAGCAAGGATTTTAACTCGATGTCGTTGGCGGGCGATAGGCAGTCGATTTGATAGCGATACGCTTGATTCACGCCCTCCCGTCCAGTCACCGACTGCGGCAAAAGCTGCTCGCCCCAAGCCGATCCATCACCGAGCTGTAGTGAAATTAAACGTTGATCTTGCGAAAATGCCGCAGCAAAAGAGTTAAGTAATTGAGAAACATCAAATGGCATAAATAAGCTCAGTTGCTACGCAAAATCGTAAAATTTAGTTAAACAGTTGATGTTTAAATTTCAATATCCACTTCAACGGCGTGAGCAGCATCTTCAGTATTAAACTTCTGCCGCATTTTCTTATCTGGAATTCCTTGTTGAATAAGGAATTTTTCTACATTATTTGCCCGAGCTAATGCAGTTGATTTAGCATTACCAACTTCTTTTGCATTACAAAATCCACGCAGAGTGATCACACGCGCTTCTTTAAGTTTTGGCAAAATGCTTTGCAATTGCGCTTCCATTTCAGGTGTCAACTTTGCAGACATCTTGTCAAATTTTAATAAATAGGGATCCACCACGACTGCAACTGCAGAGGCTGTAGCAGTTGTTTTGCGGCTGCTTGAGGATGTAGGAGCTGGTTTTTCAGCTGGCTTATTAGTAGCACAACCACTCAATACAACAGCAATTAATACTGTCGCCATAACTAAAGCTGAACGTTTCATTTAAAATATCCTTTGCAAAACATTCGAACAATAAAAACTAAGTTTGATTTTTAAATTAAACTTAAGAACACATCAGTACAAAAACAAAAAACAAAGTAGGTCGCTAAACCCCCTCTATTTTCCTTAATTATCGGGCACGCTTTCAAATCAAAGACTACAAAGCCAACGTGAACAATCCAGTCTATATTTGCAATGAAAGGCCATCAAGTGCGCCCCTCATTGCAGCTTAAATCACTTCAATGAAGATTAAGCGATTGTTTTATTCGCAGTCAAATCCCATCCAGCACTCACATTACCGCCACCAGCGCCATCAGTACGTTTTTGCTGAGTGTAAGTCCATTTGATTTTGCCGTAGCTAAAGCTAACCAATTCACTTGGGAAGCCTTCGTCATTTGCAGAACCATGTGGTACTACTTTAGAAATCAAAACTTGTTCCATTTTAATTTCCATATACTTCACTTTATCGCCACCAGAACGGCACAACTCGATCGTGATCTCTTTAATGTGCTTACCCGTGCAGCATGCTTCGTAAATTTTTGGACTCGCTTTATCCAAGAAATGGGTAATTTCATATTGGCTATGATTTACACGTTCAGCAGTTGCACCACCGGCAGAGCTAGCTGTTGCTTGAGCTGGCTGCTCGATTTTATGTGAAAAAGAACCGATTTCAATCCAGTCTTTATGTTTGTCATCGGTTGATTCACCAGGAATACCGTCGATTTTCAAAAATGCATCAAATGCCATATTGCAAAACTCCAAAAAGTATATAAAAAAAACCACTTAGCTTCGCTGCATCAACGTGTGGGTTTTGGTAACTCCGCAACTAGACGCAAGGAAATCGTGAGTTCATCAAGCTGAAAATGCGGGCGTAAAAACGCAGCAGCACGATAAACGCCTGGTTTCCCAGGAACTTCAACCACATCAACACGCGCTTCGCGTAATGGGTATTTAGCTTTTGCTTCTTGGCTTGCAGAATCATCTAGCAAGACATATTGCGCCAACCATGTATTTAAGAAATCTTGCACATTTTGGCGTGACGCAAAGCTACCAATTTTGTCGCGCATAATAGATTTCATATAATGCGCAATACGAGAAACGGAGAAAATATAAGGCAACTGAGTAGAAAGGCGTGCATTCGCATTCGCCGAATCAGTATTGTATGACTTGGCTTTCTGTGACGATTGTCCACTGAAAAACGCTGCATAATCAGTATTCTTGCAATGTACTAATGAAATGAAGCCTAAATCAGAGAGTAACTTCTCAGTACGATCCGTAATTGCCACTTCTGTTGGGCACTTTAATGCGACTTCGCCATCATCTGTTTTGAACGTATGTGCTGGTAAGCCTTCCACCAAGCCACCACCTTCAACACCACGAATTGCTGCCAGCCAACCATATTCTGCAAATGCTGCCGATAGTCGTGCGGCATAGGCGTAAGAAGCATTACTCCAAAGGTATTTACTGTGATCAGTGCCATCAACGTTTTCTTCAAAATCAAAATCTTCAACTGGGCAAGTTTCACGTCCATATGGCAAGCGACCCAATACATGCGGCAATACCATACCGACATAACGAGAATCATCCGATTCGCGGAAAGATTTCCATTTTGCATATTCAACCGTATCAAAGATTTTAGCTAAATCACGAGGTTTACCAATATCGGTAAAACTTTCCAAACCAAATAATCCAGAACCAGCAGAAGTAATTAATGGAGCATGTGAGGCCGCTGCAACGTGTGATAGCTCTTCAAGCAAATAAAAATCTTCTGGGTGGCGACCAAATTCATAATCACCGACCAAGCCAGCATACGGTGCGCCACCAAATGTGCCGTATTCTTCTTCATAGATTTTTTTAAATAGCGCACTTTGGTCAAACTCGGCAGAGGCTTTAAAATCTTTAAGTAAATCTTTCTTAGATACATTGAGCACTTTGATTTTTAACATCGTGCTAGTTTCAGACTCGGCGGTGAGGTATTTCAGGCCACGCCAAGAAGCTTCTAATTTTTGAAAATCGCCATGATGCATAATTTCATTAAGTTGCTCTGAAATTAAAGCATCAATTTCTGCAATTCTCGCATCCATACTTGCGGTCAAATCGCGTGATACGGTTACTGTACCTGCCAAGACCTGATCGGCCAATTCACTAATTAAATCTCGCGTGTGTTTTTTTTCGTTTTCATTGGTCGCGATACGGCTGTTATCAATAATGGTATCGAGCAAACTGAATGTTTGAGTACTTGCACTGGGTGTATCAATAATTTTTTGATCGCTACTCATCAACCTACTCCTCAATTGACGCTGGGCGCGTTTGACTAATTTGATTTAATTTTTCAGTATCACGAAGAACTTCATCTAAAAGTTCTTCTAACTTATCATTTCCCACGACTTTATTGCGTAAATCAGAAAGACGCTTACGTGCATCTAACAATTTTTTCAATGGTTCAACCTGATTCACTACATTTTGTGGCTCAAAATCAGATAGGGATTCGAAATTAAGCTCAACCGACATTTGTGTGCCATCCTCTTTGAGCTTATTTTCCACTTTCATTGCTAAACGTGGCGCCATGCCTTTCAGAACTTCATCAAAATTATCTCGATCTATTTGTACGAATTTACGCTCTTTTAATTTTTTCTGCGGCTCTTTGCTGTGCCCTGCGTAGTCACCTAATACACCGAGTACGAAAGGTAGCTCTTTGTTTTCAATTGCATCACCAATCTCAACATCGTAAGTAATCTGAACGCGCGGAGGACGAACGCGAGACAATTTTTTCTGGGTACTTTCTTTACTCATTATGATTTCCTAAAAAATAAAAATAGCTATACGAAGCGATGCTAACTTATTTCAGCTGTAATTTTAAAAATTATTTCTCGCAATTTAAATAAAGACAACATTGGATCACTCAGTTGCCGCCCTAAAATATAAGAAGCCTCAGCATACGCTTGATGTGAGCGCCATGGTGACTTCACATCAGATACATCAACAGTCTGGCGTATATCAAGCTGTTGACCCCAAAGCATAGATAATTGCAATTCGGTAAATGCATTAAAACTAAGCGCCAAATAACGAACCCCAGCTTGAGTCACAAAAGCGAAGTTTAATACATTCAGCCCTTGCGATTGAATTGCAGCTCGGCACAGTGTTATCCAAACTGCAGCACCTAATATTTCTTCTCCCGCCCCCGTTGGCAATGGCAGCATAAATACTTGAGCCGGCATGCTTGCACCATAGCGGCGCACTAATTGCAGATAAAAAGAAAAAGAAAGAAGAATAGACTCTAAATCACCCTGCCCCGCCGTACGTAGAGCATGCTCTAAACTTGCTACCGAAGTTTTAGCCATATGCCGTTCGAGTAAATTTGAGGCTAACTCTAAATCGCCAGCTGCTCGATGGCTAAATGCCATTTGTTCTTCCATGAATTGTCGGCAGGCAATCATTTCTACTGAATTTTCGGCTGCACTGCTTAATTGATCTTTTAAACCAGAGAAAAACAATTCATTTGCTAAAACAAATTCAGCCTCTGCACCATTCAAAACATCCGATGCAATACACACCCCAGCAACTAAAGGATAATGGCGAAGCGCTTCATCATGGCTAGGTAAAACAACACCAAAAAAACTCCAACGTCCATCTTTGCTGTGAAATAACACTTCGCTATTAGGCGCTTGCAAATACGTATCTTGCCAAGCTTCTTGGCTCGCTAAATATTTCAAACTATTTGCTAATTGCTGATCAATATCGACCGCTGCAGGATGAGAAGCATTCACGCGTATAAAATCAGCGCGACGAGGTAGCTTACCAAAAATAGTGTATTGCAATTGCAGCTCTTGTATTTTTTTAAGATTAAATGGCATTACGTACCTTACATTGTGACGCGTTCTGGCAACGAGAGCTTGCGCAAACCAGAAAGTTGAAGAGGGTTAACACCACTAACAACACGGAAATTGAATCTTATCGTTTCATAATCACTACCATCGCCCTTGCGGACTTTCCAACTTAATACCGCTAAGTCCGAACCTTGCTGTTCTATTTGTGCTTGTGATAATAAGCGCATCCAACCCATTCGCCCTTGTTGATTACTCACCACCGTACTCGCGCCATTAAATGCCACGACTTGAATCCGCGCACCAGCACCATTACCTTCTCCTGGCCAATTAAATGTTTGCCAAGGTTGGGGGCCATTTCGATAGCGCATTTCCTGACCATCAATCGAAATTAAAGTTTCAGAAAATCCTGGAACCGGAATAGGCTGTAGTTCAAATTTTGAATTAGTTGAATCAGCCAGCTGCGTTAATGACAAGCTATTTAATTTACTTAATCCGGCGAGGAATGCTGGATTAAAACGTACTCCTAGATTCGCCCATGTACGGGGCGTGAGTGTGCCACCATTTTGTGCGACCAAACCATTGAGATATTTTTCATTAAATTTATCAATCGAGCCTTCTTTTGGCTTAATCAACTTTGCAATATCAGCCATAGGTGCTTCACTGGCAGAATCACTAAACGGATACTTGGCTGACAAACTTTTCCATTGTCCAAAAACTTCACGTTGCCATGCCGCATTCAAATCTTTTTCTACTGGCGACAATAGCACTGCATACGTTTGAATCAGTGGTCGAACTAACATCGGCCTAACCATTTCTCGAGTTTCAGCACTTACCTGAGCCAATAAAGTATTGTCAACGAATTGCAATGCATCAGCCAATTCAGAACCACTACCATTCAATGTGGCTTGCACCAAAGGCAGCGCTCTTGCACCCTGCTCATCACTCGTTGCAATTTGATTTAATTTTAATTTTAATTTATTAAAATGTTCAAGATACGCATTAATTGGTGCTGCGCCACTTGCATCTGGCTGGACTAAACGAATCACGCCAGAAAATTGTTTTCCAACCTCACCTAATTCAACCGTAGTTGCCGCTTTAGGCTCCCCATTCCCTTTTAGTAGTTCAGTGGTTTTTTCTAAAACGGATTGTTTGGCATTTTCAATTTTTCGCGATAGCTCAGAAGGATTATCCCAAGCGGTTTCATAAGCAGTGCGCGCTAAAATTAATTTAACTGGCGAATTTTGTTGATCTGCCAATTGGGAAATTGCATTTGCAGAAAATGCAATGTCATTAAAATCGCGAATCACCACGCCTTTTAAAAATTTGCTCCATTCTGCGGCATATTCTAGACGGTACAAAGCTTCTAGTTCGGCTTTATTTTTTTCATAATTACCGTCCTTACCCAAATTATCTTGGAGCGATGAAGCCAAAACCCAATCGTCGCTTTTCACTTCGCCTTTGCTAGCTTCTTCAATCGCATTCCGAATAAATTGATTCCACGCATCACGCGTGAATGCCCCTGCCACCATCTGGCTGCCAGAAATCACATCGCCATTTTTATTATTCAAAATACGTGCAACAGTCAGCGGAACAAAACGTGTATTAGCTCGAGATTTAATTTCGTTATAAACCCGTTCAGTTGCACTCAAGCGCTTCAAAGAAGCACGCAATACTTCTCGCGCCTCGGCCACAGTTTTTGGATTGTTTTGAATCAAAGGCAAATCGGGCTCTTTAATCTGACTCACATAAAACGCCACTAGGCGCTCAGCAGCGGTCATCATTTCCTCATTGCTACGCGTGCCCTTATTTGATTCCAACCAAGTACGCCAATAACGTGGTAGTTGATCCGTTAAATGCGCCTCATCCATCCGCCCTCGATCACCTAGCATCAGATACGTTTTAAGCGCGTTGTAACCCTGATCGAGTTTAGGTTGAACGACCGCCGCTTCAGCCTGCTGCAGCTTTTCAGCCGTTGCACGCTGCGGAATACTTAATGCCCCTAAGTCAACATTGGGCAAACCTTGACGCGGACGATAAACGGGCTTCTTAACGGGCTTTGGTGCGGCCGTAACGACGGGCGCGCTAACTTGAGGTACTGGAGTCACTGCGACGACCGGCACGGGTTCGGCGGGTTTTTGCACGGCTAGCTGACCCAAAGCACTTTCCAGATTCGCTTTAACAGGCTGCAACATTAATTGCTGCAATCCGGCAAAGTACTCTTTGCGCAAACTCTGCTCTAGTTCTGCACCTTGATATAGGCCCAAACCAACCTGCCAAGGATGACCATTTTTCCGATAGGAATGCAGTTCTTCAATCCGTTTTTGCAAAATACCCAGCGAAATCAATCGATCATAAGCAACGCCTGAAGACGCCATTTTCCTTGCAGCAACCTGATCAGTTGCAATACTCGCAATGAGCTTTTGATTGCCGACAAACGACCAAGTCCACAAACCAGCACATAAAGCCAATGCCGATAGGCCCGCCAACATTCCCGCTAGGCGCCAACGGCTGCCCGAAGGGCGTGTTTGCCGCGACACCAAATGCTGATCAGGAAAAATCACTTCGCGAAATAAATCACGCAAGAAATAACTATACGAAGCTGGCGCTTGGCGAGCATCAAAACCAGAACGGCTCAGCTCGAACTGACTAGAAACCTTTGTTGCCGCGCCAATCTTTGGCACGCCTTCTTGCAAAGCGCTCGAGAAATAAAAGCCGCGCAGCAGTGGACGTGCGTGATAAGGATCTTCTTCCTGCAAGACTTTAACAAACTTGGTAACGGCGTCTTTTAAGGCGTGAAACTCAATTGGAAAAGCAAAGAATGCCGGTTTATTTTGATTGCCACGATGTTCGGCTAATTTTTCTTCGCCAATTTGCACCAAGCCACGGTACATCTCATTAAATTGCAAACCCACCACGTGAGCAGCATCAAAGCCTGTGCCTTGCTCTGCACTGAGTGTTGCTCCCCATACGGAATTACGCTCAGCATCGCTCATAGACTCAAAAAACTGAGCAAAACCGCCGAGCAAATCTAATTTAGTGAAAATCAAATACACCGGTACTTGCAAACCAAACGTATCTTCAATTTCATGAATCCGCTCACGAATTTGCCGCGCATATAGAGTAAAACCTTCGGTTTGATGTTGGGCCAATTCTGGCAAGCTAATCGTCACCAAAATCCCATTCACAGGCGCTTTTGAGCGATAGCGTTTTAGTAATTTTAAAAACTCCAGCCATTCAACTCGATCTTCTGATTGAGTTGCATATCGGCCTGCAGTATCAAGCAACACACCTTCCGTCGAGAAAAACCAATCGCAATTCCGAGTACCACCTACACCTTGCACACCCGCTTTATCACTAAATGGGAAGGTCAGCCCAGATTGCAAAATAGCCGAACTTTTCCCTGCTGCGGGATGGCCAATAATCATGTACCACGGCAATTCGTAGAGCGCCGCATTACCACGCGACTTACCCAGTTGCGATGTTTTGAGCGTATCAATTGCACCTAGCATTCTTTGACGCAATAAATTGACCTCGGCTCTTTTTTCTGTGCTCGCATCAATCACCGCATCATCAGCTTGCTTGAGCAGCATTTTTTCAATCAAACCGCCAGCGCGGTTAGCAATGATTTTGCCAACCAACAAGGAAAGAACCCATAACATCATCACCGCGAAAATCCAGCCAAAACGCACTTCTGCGCTTTGCAAGCCAAACCATGGGCCCAAAAACCAAATTAATGCAATCAAGATTAAAAACCCAATTGCTGATGCAACTTTGGCATTACGTAGCCAATATTTCATTCTGTAACTTCTCCACGCGGTAAATAACAACTCAGAGTGTGTTTATAAAGTGCAGCGGATTCCGCATATAAAGGGTCAGCCAGTATTCGGAATCTCATGCATAAAGCGTTCCTGCGTTCCGTCATCTCTACTCGAAACGGGCCTCGCTACTCATTTAAAAAACGCTCATCTTTTTTTCTGCAACAAAACAGCCAAGGAACCCGTTTTTTCTATATGCCCATAATCTTTAAACGACCAATTCCCTCCCCAAGTTACCCCAGCAGCCTTAGCCTCTTCACCCAAAGCGGCATACGCCTCACTGGCCCAAGGATCCTTCTCGGAAATAATGATTTTTCCATCTTTCATCGGCGCCAAATCCACCGCCAAACCGTATTGATGCCGACTTTGCCCTCCCTTGGCCTTGGTCACCATCGCCCCCAACTGCGCCAAACTATCTTGTCGCTCTGGACTACGGTAACCCTCCAAAAGAGCTAAAGAATAACCGCGCTCTTTCATCTTTTTCATAATTTGCAGAACAACCTGAACAAAGTCAGGATCAAGCTTGCTCCAATCACGATCTGCGTGCGCCAATCCAGGACGCAATACCGTCGCACTAATAAAGACTTCAGGTGGCAAAACTGGTGGTGGTTCCAATTTTGCTTCTGTAAACGTATTTAAAATGTGCGCTTTTTGTGCGTACTCTTGCGGCAAGAATGGTGAAATCACATGCAAACCATTCAGCTGTAACGTCGCCAACACAATAATCGCCACCAGCATCAGACTCGCGATAGGCAGAACATAATGATGTCGACTCGGATTTACACACTCTACATCACAAAGCGATGGCGAAGAAATCGGCGGCACCGATTTTTCAATGTGAGGCAAATCACTTTTTGGCGACGGCAATATTGCATTCACTTCACGGAATTTAAGCTCAATAGAGCCTGTTTCCACCATGGCGCACTGAGGCCTAGCGACAAAAAAACGCCAACCGATCCAGCCCAAAGACAGCAACCAAGCCAGTACACTCA
>CAUPHX010000069.1:0-10977 GCA_963511125.1 uncultured Deefgea sp.
TCATTTCTTTTGATTCTCCAAAAGAAACGAAGCAAAGAAAAATGGTTGCCGCGCGGCATTAGCGCGACCTCGAATTAAAAGAGCAGTAAAATGCACCATCAAACTGAATAAGGAAAATCGTTGTGAGCATGACCGATGATGAATTTTACGCTTTCATGGACAGCACTTTTGCCGAGCTAGAGCAAAAGCAAGTTGCATTGAGCGAAAGCTATGGCCTAGGCAATGGCGCTGGCCGTTGGTGGTTTGACCAAACCACAGGCAAGCTGCAGTTTTTCGACGCCGCCGACAACTTAGAAGCCGAAGCCGACGTGATCGACATCGGTAGCTATTCCGCCAAAGCCAATTCGTGGAAATGGGCTTGGTGCAATGAAACCGTCTTGCCCGCCCTGCGCGAACGCGCCGCCAAGCTCAAAGAACTGGAAGCACTAACGGGGATTGCGCTATTTGGCTTGGATCACGTGTTTGAAATTGGCGATGAAGCGATGGCGTGGGAGCTAACGGCGATGGCAGTTCATTTCCTCGGCGCATTGGGTTGCTACAAAGCGCCATCGTCCATCGAAAATGGGCCGGTGACGTTTTTGGCGATCATGTCGATCGAGCCACGCAGCTAATTATTTTACACACCATCCGACGAGGCGAAGTACGAAAATATACATGGGTATCGAACTGAATCCTTTATCTAAAAAGACTTAGATGTCGATACATCAGAATAATTTCTTGCTCGTGGAATTATGGTTTTAAACCCCTTGATATCAAACCGACGAAGTCGGTGCAGATATAGGGTCGCATTTCTTTGCTGACTTTCTTTGGCGAGACAAAGAAAGTCAGTGCCGCGCGGCATGAGCGCGACTCAGCGTGAAAATACAATCATTGCCAAAACCACACGGCATCATTGCTTAAACGGACTCAAACTCCGATACGGCGCGGCGAGTGGATCGCCGATAAACACGCCTTGCGCGGGCCACGCGACGCTTTTCCAGTAGGCTTCTACCGCCGTTGCGCCACTCAAATAATGCGCCAGCAACACTTGCGGATGCGGGAATTTTTGCGGGTAGCTATACGGCTCGCTCACCGTGCCGTAGCTCGCCGTCGCGCCACTTTCCAGCCATTTCATACTACTCATTTGCTTGCTGTCGGTCAGCATTCCGCCGAAAGACGTCAAGTGATCGGCCAGCGCGCCGGGAACAAACTGCAGCGTTTCAAGATCGCCCACGCTCGCCAAACCCGTTTGATAAACGATGATATCGTTTTTATCTTTCAGCGTATTGGCGCTGATGTTTTCGATTTTGATCGCTGGTTTTTTGACGATTTGACTCGAAGGAAACAAAGGCGCGCGCGAGCTGCGGGCTTTATCGGTGGTGGTCAAAAAATAGGCGGTGGCTTTGGGCTGATTGCCCCAAGCGGCGACGCCGCGATCAATTAATTTTTTGGCACTCGGTACATCTTTCGCCGCCAGCATCATGCTCGGGCGAATTCCAAGGTCGGTAAATGGCTGCGTCGTGGCATGATTAAAATACGACGATTCGGGCGTGGGTTTGCCTAGATTGCTGCACACGCCTTCGACATAACCCAACGTAACACCATAGGTAATCCCAAGGCAATTGACGCGATACGGCTTGCTCCACGCCAAGGCCAAAGCTTGAATTTCGGGCGAAAAATGCGCGTCGATTTGCGACTTGAGCTGCTCTAACTCGCCCTCCGCTAACCAGACTCGATCGGTTGGCAAACTCACTTCGAGGATTTGCTCGGGTTTGAGATGATGTTGCTTGGCGTAATAGGCGGCGATTTCGACGGACAACGGGTCGTTTTTATTGACGACGAGGCCGAGCTGCTCTGCACCCAAGGTGTAACGTGGCGGACTTGGGTCGGCGGCCAAACATGCCGTAGATAACCAGCAAGACATGAGGATAAGGAATAAATGTCGCATCGCACTCGCCACGGCCATAAAAAGCTCATCATAACGGCAAAAGTTATTTATGCCAGCTAAAAATCACGGCGTAATAAAAAAAGCCACTCCATAGAGCGGCTTTAATTGATTAGGGTATAAAAACAAACCCCTTTAAATTCAAAGACTACGTAGCAATACCCTACTGCACCGATCCAGTTTCTGGGCTACCCGCATACAGCGCGCCAATATCCACGGCATCGAATTCATATTCTTTGCCGCAGAAATCACAAACAATATGAACATTGCCACGTTCAGCCAAAACTTCGTCGACTTCATCGCGTTCCATCAATTTGATCATGCCCGCCACGCGGTGACGCGAGCATGAACAGGCGAATCGTGGTGTGGTTGGATCGAATACGCGCACGCTGTCTTCGTGGAATAAACGGTACAGCACTTCGCGCGCGGATAAGTCGAGCAACTCTTCCGGTTTCACCGTTTCGGCCAGCGTGACTAAATGTTCGTACGATTGTGTTTCGTCCGGCTCGGCTGGCATTTTTTGCAGCATCATGCCTGCCGCCATTTTGTTGTCACTTTTGCTATCGCTGCACGCCAACCAGATGCGCGTTTCGAGCTGCTCAGACGTTGCCATATAGTGTTCGATAATTTGCGCCACCGATTGACCGCGCTCCATGCCAACCACGCCTTGATAAGCTTCGCCCACCGTTGGGTCGAGCGTAATCATAAAGCGACCACGGCCGAGCAATTCTGCGAGTGTGCAGCCTGGACCATAAGTTTGGATTTTTTCCGCATCCCAACGCGCCGTTGCGCGCATGGTGCGATCTGACGTGAACTCAACCACGATCAATTGCACCGCACCCGTGCCGTGCATTTGCATAATCAGCGTGCCGTCAAATTTCAGCATGGCCGATAGCAAGGCGCTGGCCGCCATGAGTTCACCGATAATCCGTTGCAGCACCAGCGGATATTGATGCCGCGCGAGAACTTCTTTGTAGGTGGCATCGAGTTGCACCAACTCGCCGCGTACAGGGGCTTTATCAAACAGGAAACGCTCTAAAATATCTTTCATTTTTTACTCTTTGTGATTGCAACCGCCGCTGGCGCAGCGCCCACATAAGCCACACTGTAACTTGTCAGAGGCAGGCTGGACGCCACGTCAAACATACAGCCCGTTTCTACGCCGACTTTGGCAATTTCGTTGGCATTGCATTGATCATAAATCGCATGCATCGCGCCAATCGCGTAATCGCGACCGCTGCCGATGGCCCAGAAGCGCTCAAACTCATACACTTCGCGCAAGCTGTACACGCCAAAAATGCCGTGCGCATTGGCGATCAATACCGTCATCTGGCTCGATTCGTAGGCGTCGTCTTCTTCCTCTTCAGTTTTGAGGAAAAAGTCGTCTTTCAGTTTGCCGTGTAATTTTCTGAATGATTCAAAAATGGCGGCGCGATTGGAAAAATCAAGCTTCTTGAGCTTTTTTAGCGCCGATTGCAAAACCAAATCGTGCGCAGCGCTACCGCAAATCGCAAAATAACTATCGCCATGTTGGAAAATTTTATTCCAACGCGCATCGTCCAGCGCGGCAAGGCGCGTATCACCAAACGTGGATTGACTATCTGCGGCGATACTAATCACGCCGTCTTTTTTAACGGCAACAATCGTCGTCATAACGAGATCTCCAGCAAACCTGTGTCACGACGGAAGGTCGACTGGCTATCCGCCGCAATGCTAATCACGCCGTCTTTTTTAACAGCAACAATCGTCGTCATCCGTGTTCCTTCATTAACTCAACCATGCGTTCTAATGCACGGTATACCGTTGCAGCTCTTATGTCCGATCGGCCACCAGCAAATACCTGCTTTTCCGTGGTGATGCCGTAGGGCGTTGCCCATGCCAGCCACACGGTACCGACTGGTTTTTCTGGCGTGCCGCCCGTTGGCCCCGCTACGCCAGATACCGCCACCGCCCAACGCGCGCACGCGCCATCCGCAGCGCCTTGCGCCATTGCCGCCACCACCGGCTCACTCACCGCGCCGAGGCCATCGATAAACGCCATCGGCACATCGAGCATCGCCGCTTTAGCTTGATTAGCATACGTAATATAGCCGCGATCAAACCAAGCGCTTGAACCCGCCACTTCGGTAATCGCGCCAGCAATTAGGCCGCCCGTACACGATTCAGCGGTTGTGACCGTCTCGCCCCGCGCCAAAAGCAATTGGCCTAACTCGGCAGCCAGCGCATTAATTTCAGGACTAAACATATAAATCTCCCCTCACCCCTAACCCTCTCCCAAAAGGGGCGAGGGGGACAAGCAGCGCCTTCGGCGCGTCATTTTATGAAGCTTCTTCCACCGCAGGCGCTTGGATAAAATTGTCGCGGTAATATTTGAGTTCGTCGATTGATTCAACAATATCGGCCAATGCAGTGTGCGCGCCGCGTTTTTTGAAACCTTTGGCAATCGCAGGCTGCCAGCGTTTGCACAACTCTTTTAAGGTCGACACATCCAGATTGCGGTAATGGAACCACGTTTCTAGTGTTGGCAAATATTTCACCAAGAAACGGCGATCTTGATGCACCGAGTTGCCGCACAATGGCGAAACACCTTTCGGTACGTATTCGGAAATAAACGCGATCAATTGCGCTTCAGCGTCGGCTTCAGTCGTTGTTGACGCTTTGACTTTGGCGGTCAGGCCGGAATTACCGTGGGTTTTCACGCACCATTCGTCCATGCTATCCATCAATTCATCGGGCTGATGAATGACGAACACCGGGCCTTCGGCGACGATATTGAGATCATTGTCGGTAATCACGACGGCAATTTCGATCACACGGTCTGTTTCAGGCTCTAAACCCGTCATTTCCATGTCGACCCAGATGAGTCGGTTCTGGTCTTGTGGCATACTCGCGTAATCCAATCTTGAAAAAACACCATTTTACTTCATGACCGACCTATTTAGCGCACATCAATTTTCACTTCTTTTTCTGTTTGCGCTGGTTTCTAGCGTTTTATTACAACTTTGGTTGGCGCTACGTCATATCAACCATGTAAAACGCCATTCCCGCACTGTGCCAACTGAGTTTGCCGAACAAATTACGCTCGAATCGCACCAGCGCGCAGCCGCCTATACGGTGACGAAAACGCGCTTTGGCATGGCAACCACGCTGTTTGATGCGATGGTGCTGGCGGCGTTTACGCTCGGCGGCGGGATTGAATGGTTGTCGCACACAACGGCTCAATGGTTCACCCCAAATTCGACTGCGCATGGTGTGGCGCTAATTGCCGCGCTGGGCGTGGTCAGCAGCCTAATTTCACTGCCGTTCTCACTGGTTTCAACCTTTGTCATCGAAGCGCGCTTTGGTTTTAACCAAATGACCGCCAAGTTATTTATCACCGACCTGATCAAATCGACAGCCATTGGTGCGGCGATTGGCCTGCCGCTGATTGCTGCGATTTTGTGGTTAATGGGCGCAATGGGCGAAAACTGGTGGCTGTATGTATGGGGCACTTGGCTGGTGTTCTCGTTGACCTTGATGTGGGTGTTCCCGACGTTTATCGCGCCGTTGTTTAATAAATTTGTGCCGATGGAAGACGGCGAAATGAAAGATCGTATCGTCGGTTTGCTGAACCGCTGCGGCTTTCAATCGAATGGCTTATTTGTAATGGATGGCAGCAAACGCTCCAGTCACGGCAATGCTTATTTCACGGGTCTGGGCAAATCGAAACGCATTGTGTTTTTTGATACGCTACTCAAACACTTGTCGCCGACTGAAGTCGAAGCCGTGCTCGCGCATGAACTCGGCCACTTTAAGCATCGCCATATTGTGAAACGTTTGGTGTGGACGTTCGCCTTGATGCTGGGCATGTTGTGGGTGCTGGGGCAGCTCAAAACGCAACTGTGGTTTTATAACGGACTGGGTGTGACTACACCGTCAACCGCCACCGCCCTGCTGCTGTTTTTTATGGTGTTGCCGGTATTTACATTCCTGTTTGCACCGATCAGCTCGATGATGTCGCGCAAACACGAATATGAAGCCGATGCTTTTGCTGCGAGTCAATCGTCGAGCAGCGACTTGGTGAATGCCTTGGTCAAACTGTATCGCGACAACGCAGCCACTTTGACGCCAGATCCTTGGCACAGTATGTTTTACGATAGCCACCCTCCTGCGAGTTTGCGGATTGCGGCCTTGCAACGGTTGGCGGCTTAATTGTCTTTGGTTTATATCGCGGCGTGGGCTACAACAATGGGAAACCCAAACGGAGTAAAACCATGCCGCTAAATACCCAGAACTGCGTTGAAAAAACCGAAAAGCTCGATGCATTAGCTGCAGAGATGCTGTCGACTGAGCTCAACGATTGGATTATCGTCAACAATACGCTAGAGAAAACCTTTCGCTTTAAAAGTTTTCACGAAACGATGGCTTTTACCAATGCAGTTGCTTTCATCGCGCACCAACAAAATCATCACCCCGACATCACGCTGAGCTTTAGCCGCTGTAAATTGACTTGGAATACCCATTCGGTTGGTGGCTTATCGCGCAACGACTTTATCTGCGCCGCTCGCGTTGATGCGATTTTTACTTAAATTTAATGTGCAAAAGTTTTATGGCAAAGCAGTGCGGCATAAAAACTTTTGCAAACTCACCCTAAAGGCCTCATGAGCGAAACCGCCCGCATTGTTACCAGCTACGGCAAAGTCTATATCGTTGAACTTGCCGATGGTCGTCGCCTTTCCGCCTCAACCCGAGGCAAAAAAACCGATTACGCCTGTGGTGATCAAGTCGATATCGACGTGCTCAATGCCGAACAAGCGGTCATCAATAAAGCACTCAAACGCAAAACACTGCTGTATCGCTCGGATGCGTGGCGCAGCAAAATGATCGCCGCGAATGTCACGCAGATTGTGATTGTCGTCGCGACCGAACCGAGCTTTTCTGATGAGTTGATTAGCCGTGCCTTAATTGCCGCCGAAGCCGAAGGCATTCGCCCCGTGATTTGCCTGAATAAATGTGATTTACCCGTCGCCGATGCGGCACGTTCGCGCTTGGCCTATTACACAGGCTTGGGCTATCCGGTGGTTGAAATCTCGGCCAAACAAGATTTAACGCCGCTTGAACCATGGCTTGATGGTCAAGTTTCGGTCTTGGTTGGTCAATCAGGGATGGGCAAATCGACGATTACCAATGCGCTGATTCCAGATGCCAATGCGCGCGTCAAAGAAATTTCGACGGCACTTGATTCGGGCAAGCACACCACCACACACGCGCAGTTGTATAAATTGAATGCGACATCCGAACTGATCGATTCACCCGGTTTGCAATCATTTGGTTTAGCGCACATCAGCGTGGAAGAATTGCCGCGTTTAATGCCCGATATGGCGCGCCATTTGGGGCAATGTCGTTTCCACAACTGCCGCCATCGCCAAGAGCCGGGCTGTGCGATTCATGGCGCGATTAGCGATGGTACGATTGCCAAAGAACGGCTGATGTTTTTGCAACGCTTACAAGATGAACTAAGCGCGGCGGCAACGAGCAAATACTAAACCATACAAAATCGATGTATTGCCCTGCACTGCATGCTTCTGACCTTAAATTATTGTATTTAAGTACTGCTGAGCGCCCACTCGACCAGTGGGTATATCACTGGATGCCATTTCAATAAAAGCCTACAAGGCAATACCATCAAAAATCAGAGCAACTACGCCATGTTTTCTTCTGCCCTACTTCACCAGATCGAATCTGAATTATTGCCACATTCAGGCCGCATCCTCATTCAAGAGGCGGCAGGAGAAATATTGGTGATCAAACGCCAAGAAGCGGCGCGTCCCCAGTTTGGCTACACCCTACTCAATGCACTGGCCAAAATTTTTAAGCAGCCCTTACTTTGTGCCGTACCCGCACCCGGTGGTGCCGCGGCGCAAGCCATTGAAATTCAACGCTTAACTACGCTAGGAAAAGCTGGCGTACCCGTACCCGAGGTGCGCCACATCGCACAAGACTGGTTTGCCATGACCTCCGCGGGTACGCACTCACTGGATGAATTAGTTCGTGATCCTAGGCATGATCACATAGCAACTTGGCGGATGGGTTTAGCGGCCATTTTGCAGGTGCATCAATGTGGACAAAATCTGAGCCAAGCTTTTGCACGCAATATCATGTGGCAAGCAGGGCAAATTCAATTCATCGATTTTGAAGATGACCCCATCAAGACCTTACCGCTGGCCTACGCGCAATGCCGTGACTGGCTGCTTTACCTACATTCGATGGCCTATCAACTCAATGTCGATGCCGCCACATTGGCCGAAATCTGGCAAAGTTATTTGGCGCAGGATAGCAGCCAAGTTCAAGATTTGATCGTCAACTGCAGTCAACAATTGGCATGGTTGCGCCACTTACCCAAGCAGCGAAAACCATGGGGACGCGATATTATTTCCTTGCAAGGTGCTGGACGCGTACTCCACGCGCTAAACAGCACTAACAAGTAGTATTGCCCTTGCGCCCTCTCTTGCGTTGATGTACAGACCAATACACCCATAGTCGCCAAACAACATGTACCGAAAAATAGGCTATAAATGCCAGTATTGCTGCCAATAGCGGCAAGCCAATCAATAATGGAACACCCAAGGACTGCATCCAAGTCCACATGGCCAGTACCCAATCGCCCAAACTTAATGCGGAGAATGAAGGCATTGCTATCGTCTTCACCGCGCCGCCTGCGCCAGACACCCACGAGCCAAGCTGGTAAGCCAACCAATAAATCGGACCAATTGTCAGTGGATTGGTGTAGAAAGTCCCCAAAATAGCAACGGGTAGATTGACGCGGAAAATGAGGCATAAAATAGCCGAGGTAATGACTTGCAAAGGCCCCGGTATCAAGCCACCAATCATCCCCACTGCTAAGCCACCAGCGACCGACTTACGGTTCAAATGAAATAAATTGGGATGTTCAAACCAATGCGCAAAGCGCCGCAAAAAGCGGTTTTGCAGCATGCTTTGATGGTCGGGTAGCCAGCGGCGTAAATATTTGCGGGGCATTCTGCTGTTTTCTCGTTGAATTAGCTATGACAGACTGCATTATTGTCGCAAAATTCAATTATTCACTTCAGTAAATAGATAAATAGAAAATCATGGTTGCTGTAACTCGTCCACTAGCCCAATCCATAGCAGAAGCTGCCGATCCTGATCGTTGGTTAATCGCTCTTTCTGAGCGCTACCCGCCGCAGGATATCGTGCGCCTGCGCGAAGCACTCGATTGGGCGGCAGACTTATACGGCGAGTCGCTGAACCCAGACACACACACTTCAGTGTTTATGCACGCAGTCGCCAGCGCGTCGATCGTGGCTGATTTGCGCATGGACGCCAATGCGGTGATTGCCGCGCTGCTGTTTTGTGTTCCAGACAAACTCCCCTCTGCTACCGAGCAGATTAACAAACGCTTTGGCAGCACCGTCGCCGCCTTAGTGGATGGTATTTTAAAAGTACGCCAGCTACGGCAACTGGCCCAGCCGCAGCAGGGCAAAGCAGAAGACTACGCGCAGCAAGTCGAGGCGCAGCGCAAAATGTTGCTGGCGATGGTCGAAGACATTCGCGCAGTGCTGATTAAACTCGCATGGCGCACGCAAACCATGCACAGCTTGGCGAATGTGAGCGAAGAACAGCGCCGCATTATTGCACGCGAAACGCTCGATTTATTCGCGCCACTGGCCAACCGGTTGGGCGTCTGGCAAATCAAATGGGAGCTTGAAGACCTCGGTTTTCGCTATCTACATACCGATACGTATAAAAAAATTGCCAAATTACTCGATGAGCGCCGCGTTGATCGCGAACAGTTCATCGGTGATGTGCTCAGCAAGTTGCGCAGTGAACTCGCGCTTGCTGGCGTGACACACGTCGACCTCATGGGGCGACCGAAACACATCTATAGCATCTGGAAAAAGATGCAGAAAAAGAAGCTCGACTTCTCTGAGCTGTACGATATACGTGCAGTGCGAGTCTTGGTCGACGATGTGAAAGATTGCTATACCGTGCTGGGCATTGTGCACAATCTATGGCAACCGATTCCAGGTGAGTTTGACGATTACATTGCGCAACCGAAAGGCAATTTTTATCGCAGCTTGCATACCGCGATTATCGGCCCGCAAGACAAAGCGGTTGAGGTGCAAATTCGCACCTTTGATATGCACGAGCACGCTGAATTTGGCGTCGCGGCGCATTGGCGTTACAAAGAAGGCGGCAAAGGCGATTCGCGTTATGAAGAAAAAATAGCGTGGCTACGGCAGTTACTCGATTGGCGCGAAGACGTTGCCAGCGAAACTGATTTTTCGGATGCTTTTAAAGCTGAATTATTCGACGACACGATTTACGTATTAACGCCAGCGGGCCGCGTTATTTCGCTGCCCAAAGGCAGTACTGCGGTCGATTTTGCCTACCACTTGCATACCGACCTCGGTCATCGTTGCCGTGGCGCTAAGGTGAATGGCGCGATTGTGCCGTTAGGGACACCACTCGAAAATGGTCAGAGAGTCGAAATTCTCGCCGCAAAAACGGGTGGCCCTAGTTTAGATTGGCTGCACCAAGGCTATATCAAAAGCCATCGCGCGCAGCAAAAAGTGCGGCATTGGATTCGTCAGCAGCCTTTGGATGTCGCCATCGAAGCGGGCCGTACGCTATTTGATAAAGAATCATCTCGCGCCGGCGCGAACAATATTAGTCATGAACTGATTGCGCAAAAGCTCGGCTACAAACAAATCGAAGATGTATTTGCTGCGCTTGGCCAAGGCGAATGCTCGCTCCGTGCTTTATCAATTGCCTTTAATGAATCACTAGCGCCCGTTGAAATTCCAGACGAACCGGAAGACTTCGTCAAGACGGCGCGCGCCAATCAAAGTGGTGAAGGGATATTAATGGAGGGTATCGACAAGTTGATGACGATGCTCGCCAAATGCTGCAAGCCAGTGCCGCCCGACCAAGTGATGGGTTTTGTCACCAAAGGACGCGGCATTTCGATCCACCGTACCGATTGCACAGCACTCAAGCGCTTAGCACTTGAAGCGCCCGAACGCTTAATCAAA